>NZ_OZ012596.1:0-117500 GCF_963942435.1 Shinella sp. WSD5-1 | reverse complement strand
GCATAGCAGGGTAGCTATATATGGAAGGGATAACCGCTGAAGGCATCTAAGCGGGAAACCCACCTGAAAACGAGTATTCCCTTGAGAGCCGTGGAAGACGACCACGTTGATAGGCCGGGTGTGGAAGCGCAGCAATGTGTGAAGCTTACCGGTACTAATCGCTCGATTGGCTTGATCGTTCTCATTGAATATGCTCATCGAAGATGAGCAAAGACCTTTTGTCCTCACGGGCGCATCGCGATCTTCGATCGCTGCTCCTCAAGGACGGCGCGCCGGACGACCGGCGGCTCGGCTCTGCCGGCTGTTAGATCGCCAACGCGAAAAGGTTCAAAGACGTGTTCAAAACAAAGAAGGCATTGCCTTTACCAGCTTCTCAAAACATGCACGAAGCATGCGCATACGTTCCCGTATGGCCGCTTTGGCACCCCTGTGAGCGACGAGCGAGCAGGAAAGGTCTGCCAAAGCAAGACAGGAACAATGTTCATGCCTTCGGCATGAACATTGCCCTTAGCCGACCTGGTGGTCATGGCGGGGTGGCCGCACCCGTTCCCATTCCGAACACGGCCGTGAAACGCCCCAGCGCCAATGGTACTTCGTCTCAAGACGCGGGAGAGTAGGTCGCTGCCAGGTCTGCTAAAGGCAATGTGAAACAATCTTCTCGGAACAAAAATCGGCCAAGGCCGACAAGGGCCGCAAAAGCGGAAACCCCACTTCTTGAAATACCGGAATATCGCGGGGTGGAGCAGCCCGGTAGCTCGTCAGGCTCATAACCTGAAGGCCGCAGGTTCAAATCCTGCCCCCGCAACCAAACAAAGCCCCGCCGTAACACGGACGGGGCTTTTTTGCGTTCCGGCCCTCTCCCGTCAACCGCTAACCCGACAGCGCTTCATCCCACCCCCAACACCCCAAAACATTGCACATTTTTGCGCGAAGGGCTTCAAAACGTGGGTGGGGTGCATACCCATAGGATGCTCGCTGCGTCATTGCCTATATTGCGGTAGGAATGCGGAATGCTCGAGCGGAAGCAGAAACCGTCGCCGGCTTCGAGGCGGAAGGTGTCGCCGTTGAGGGTCAGTTCGACGACGCCGGTGAGGACATAGCCGACCTCCTCGCCCTCGTGCGTGATGGTCTCCCCGCTCTGTCCGCCCACTTCCAGGTGGTGGATGTTGCATTGGAGGAGATGGCCGTCCTTGTAGGGAATGATGCGTTCGAGCATCAGGCCGCGCGAGGTGCCCTTGTGCCTGTCGAGGGTGATGAACGGACGCGTGCCCTTGCGGAAAATGACGGATTCGTTGTCGGCCGGCTCGTCGAAGAGCCAGCCGATGTTGGTTTCGAGCACCTGCACGACGCGATGGATCATCGGGAGGGAGGGCAGGACCTTGCCGTTTTCCACCTTCGACAGGAGACTCTGCGAGCATTCGCTGCTTTCGGCGAGTTCCTTCAGCGTCAGGCCCTTCATCTGCCGTGCGAGCCGCAGCCGGACGCCGAGGCTCGCCGATACGACCGTCCTGCGCCGATACCACCGAGCGTCATCGGCATTGATGACTGGGCCTGGCGACGCAATCATCGATACGGCACCATCATTTGCGATCTTGAACGCAGAAGGGCAATCGCATTGTTGCCCGACAGGGAACAGGCGACCGCCGAGGCCTGGCTGATCCAGCAGCCCCAGATCGAGATCGTCGCAAGAGACCGTGGCGGTGGATATGCGAAGGCCGTCGCACGAGCTCTCCCACACGCCGATCAGGTCGCCGACCGTTGGCATCTGATGGAAAACGCCAGTCAGGCCTTTCTCGACGCTGTTCGCAAATCGATGCGGCAGGTCCGGATGGCGATCGGCACTGCAACCGTAAATCCGAAACTGCTGACCGCCGCTGAGCGGCTGCAATACGAGGGATATCTACGGCGCGAAGAGACAAATGCCGTTATCCGCGGGTTCGTCAGTGAGGGTTTGTCCATCAAGGAAATCGTGCGCCGAACCGGGCATAGCCGAAAGCTGGTCCGCAGTGTCGTTCGTGGTCAGCGTACCGACATCTTCCGGGTCCGCCAAACCTCTCTCGAACCGCATCTGCCTTGGCTTGAAGCGCAATGGGATGCTGGATTGCGTAATGGCGCCGAACTGTGGCGGCAGCTTCGCCTGGCTGGTTTTGGCGGAGGCCTGCGTGTTGTCACCGAATGGGCAACGAGACGAAGACGGGCCGAAAAAGGCTGAAAGTGGACTCGGTCATGCTCCCGCCGCGCGTACCGTTGTTCGCCTGATGACCCTCGAGCGCAACAACCTGACCAAGGCTCAAACCATGACGGTGGCCGCCATCGAAGAGAGGCTGCCGGACCTTGTGGAGGCCAGGGATATCGTCGAGAGCTTCCATGGCATGTTGCGCCGCAAGTCCTCCGGTGATCTGGAGGGCTGGATCGAACGCGCGGCGAAAAGCCTGGTCGCATCATTCGCGAATGGCGTTATCCGAGACCGAGCCGCAATCCAGAATGCGATAACCTCCCAGTGGTCCAATGGCCAGACGGAAGGCCAGATCACAAAGCTCAAGCTCATCAAGCGCCAGATGTACGGCCGCGGGAAACTTGATCTGCTTGAGGCACGTATCGTCGGAGTGCCGTGATGTCATCGAGATTGCGTCAGAGCCAATATTGGACGCCGATTGACACTCGATCAAGGAGACGCCGCAGTCCGTCAGCGTTGTGACGAGCGCGCGCATCAAGGACAGCGGCATGACGACCGTCGAGGATGCGTTGAGCCGCACCACGGGTATCACGGTCTCCGCCACGGGCGGTGAGCGCAGCAATTATTATGCGCGCGGTTTCCAGGTCGAGAACCTCATGGTCGATGGCCTGCCGATCAGCCATGATTCCGATACGGTCGGCTCGGCGACGCTTACCATGTACGACCATATCGAAGTGGTGCGCGGGGCGACTGGGTTGCTGGAAGGCGCCGGAAGCCCCTCGGCATCGATCAACCTGGTGCGCAAGCGCCCGACGGATATACAGCAGATCTCCGTTTCGGGTTCTGTCGGCAGCTGGGCGGATTATCTCGGCATGCTCGATGCCAGCGGCCCGCTCAACGAGGCGGGCACACTGCGCGGCCGCATGGTCACGTCTCTGCAGGATGCCAATACGTTCACCCAGGAGTACGAGCACAAGCGTCAACTCTATTACGGTGTTCTCGAAGCCGACGTGACCGACGTGACGATGCTCACTCTCGGCGGTTTCTACAACAAGGAGAAGAACCTCGGTGCGGACTGGAACGGCCTGCCGACCCGGCCGGATGGCTCGTTCTACGATTTCGACCGTTCCGTCCGCTCCAGCCCATCCTGGACCTACTGGAACAAGGAGAATGTCAACGTCTTCGGTGAGGTGAGGCACGAATTCGAGAACGACTGGTTGCTGAATCTCAAGGGTAGCTATGTCGATGCTGAGATGGATATGCTTGGTGCCTCGCTCTATCGGCTCGATCTGACGAAGGACGTGCTGGAGTACAATGTCGGCTAGTATCACTACCATCACAAGCAGACCGCATTGGATGCGAACCTGCAGGGCTCGTTCGATTTCCTGGGCCGCACGCACGAACTGTCGATCGGCGCGAATTATCGCCGCGACAATCACGACGACGGACCGGGCGGCTGGCCGTCCTCCTTCCCCTATCAATTCGATCCGTTCAGCTGGCAGACGTCGATCGACGTGCCGATGCCGGCCTTCAACTATCTCTGGGAACGGCAGGCAAATGCCGTCAACTACGGCGCCTACGCCACGGCGAAGTTCAATATCGCTGATCCGCTAGCGATTCGTTCTTCCGCAGCGCGACCTATACGGAAGGCGCGGCCTTCTCGGCGGATGCCAGGTTCACGCCCTATGTTGCCGCGACCTATGACGTCACTGACATGTTCACCGTCTACGGCAGCGTGACGTCGATTTTCAAGCCGCAGAACTATACGGCTGCAGGGGGCGGGTTGCTGGCTCCAGTCGAGGGCACCAACTATGAGGTCGGTGTGAAGGCGGAGACGCTGGACGGTCGGTTCAACGCGAGCCTCGCGCTGTTTTGGATCGATCAGACGAACCTGCCCGTGCAGCTTCCTACAAGTGCGTGTGGTGGCGCGCCGGAGTGCTATTCGACCGCCGGGGCGGTTCGAAGCCGTGGCTTCGAGGCTGAAGTTTCCGGTCTGATCACCGACGATTGGCAGGTCTTTGCAGGCTACACCTATGTCAATGCGCGCTTCGCGAAGGATTCCACGACGGGCCTCGCGGGCGACCGCTATGGTCGCGACAAGCCGCAGCATATGCTGACTTTGTCGACGGTCTACATGCTTCCAGGTGAGCTGGAAAACTGGCGTGTCGGCGCCTCTGCACGCATCCAGAGCGCAATCGAGGGCAATGTGCGCGGCTACATGAACGCCAGGCAGGGCGGTTATGGTCTTGTCGACCTCATGGCTGCCTACAAGCCGAATGAACACACCGAGTTCAAGCTCAACGTCTACAATCTCTTCGACAAGTCCTACTACAAGAGTGTCGGGTATACGGACAATGCGAACATCCTCGGCGCGCCGCGCAGCTTCATGCTGACCGGCATCTACAAGTTCTAGCTCCCGAGGCGGTTCGCCGGACCGCCTGTTTGGGAATGAGGAAAGAATCCCGAACCATAAACTTGACATTTTTATGCAACTTTATAGGTTTGGGGCTCCAACCGTCCGGACGTGCACTATCGGGTCGGCGGCTTGGGCACCGATTTCCTGCACGAGCCCGACGCAATGACCACCTCCGCAACCGACCTTCAAGATGACCTCATGTCGGTCTATCTGCGGCATTGGAAGATGTTGCGCAGCGCCTTGAAGCGCCGCACCGGCTCGCATGAACTGGCGGAGGAGGCGATGCAGGAGACCTGGATTCGCCTGTCGCGCATGAAGGACGAACCTGCCATCATTCACGATCATCAGGCGCTGCTGCTGCGCATCGCCGGTAATATCGCCATCGATCTTGCCCGCCGGGAAAACCGGCATCGCGCCCGCTGCGTGAGCGATGACACGCTCTACGAGGCGATCGCCGATACCTATCCCTCGCCGGAGGTCTTCGCGATCGACCGGGACCAGTTGCGGTTTCTTGCGCTGGCACTGGCGGAGTTGCCGACGAAAGCCCGCAAGGCCTTGCTGCTCAGCCGGTGCGACGGCCTCTCTCATCGCGAGATCGCCGGAAAGCTGCGTGTTTCGGAAAGCATGGTGGCGAAGTATCTGGCGCAGGCGCTGCGCCATTGCCGCGATCATTTTCGCGCGTCTTCATGATCGTTTCGT
Source organism: Shinella sp. WSD5-1 (assembly GCF_963942435.1). Taxonomy (GTDB): domain Bacteria; phylum Pseudomonadota; class Alphaproteobacteria; order Rhizobiales; family Rhizobiaceae; genus Shinella; species Shinella yambaruensis. Next base: position 112,209 of record NZ_OZ012596.1, on the reverse strand, counting down.
TCTTCCGCTGCAAATCGGGACAGGCCGCATCGTCCTTGTTATAGGCTGATGGAGCTTGGAAGAGGGCGAAACGTGTCCGGGAAAAAACGGAAACAGGCAGATATTGCGCTAAGCGACCAGGCGATCGAATGGCTCGTGCTGCTCCATTCCGGCAAGGCCAATGATACCGACCGCGCGGCCTTTGCCGCATGGCGCGAACAATCCCCGGAACACTGCCTTGCGGCCGAGGAGGCCGAAGCCATCTGGCACGGCTTGGGCGTCGTCGGAAACGAGGCGCGGGGCAGGGAGCGCCGCGTTACGACCCGCCGGGCGCTTCTTGGCTCCGCCGGCGTCGCGTTTCTGGGTATAGGGGCTTATCGGTCAGGTCTGCTTGGCCCCGCCATCTTTGCCGATTACACGACCGGGACGGGTGAACAGCGGACGGAGACCCTGCCGGACGGTTCGACGGTGCGGTTGAATGCGCGGACTGCCCTGTCCTTTGATTTCACCACCGGCCGGCGTGCGCTCATCCTTTACTACGGTCAGGCGACGTTCTCCGTGGCGCACGATGCCAGCCGGCCCTTCGTGGTCGCGGCGGCGAATGGCTGGACGCAGGCCATCGGCACCGTCTTCGATGTGGACATGCGCCCCGCCGAAGTGGTCGTCACGGTGGTCGAAGGAACCGTTGCTGTCTCGACGGACGAGGCCGGCGACGAACGCGTTATAGCGAGCGCTGATCATCAGGTCCGTTATGCTGCCGGCCATGCGCTGCACGCCGAGGCCGTGGATGCGGAGAGCGAAACAGCTTGGCGCCGCGGCAAACTCATCTTCAACGGCAAGCCTCTCGGTGAGGTCGTCGCGGAAATCCGGCGCTATCGCGGCGGCGAGATTGTCATCTTGAGCGACAGACTGCGTGCGCTGAAGGTGACAGGCGTGTTCGATCTCAACGATCCGGATGCGATCCTGCGCACCATCGAGGCGACTCTGCCGGTCCGCATCTCCTATCTGCCACTTGTCACGATCCTGCGGTAAGTGTTGTTGACTGAAAAAATCATCTTTCTTGAAGTTTGCACTGCAAGATCGCTGATGCCGTGTCGTCCTTGGCTATGAGGGGACACGAGGCCAGCCGATCGGCGGGCATAAAGGTCCCTGGCATCGATGAGAGCAGGGGACGCAGTTTCATGGGCAAGATGACAGCAACGGTCGACGCGCGAGCGTCGTGGCGGAAAAAGGGATGGCTTGCCACGGCCGCGTGTTGCTTCGCGGTGGCGGGAGCGCCTGACATTGCCGGGGCACAGGCCAAGACGGCGCGGTCGGTAACCGCTGCTTTCGACATTCCCGCGCAGGATCTCGGCGCTGCACTGACGCTCTTTTCCGATCGCGCCGGGCTGCGTCTTCTACTGCCCTCGAGCGTGGTTGGGGGCAAGAGAAGCAGTGCCATCTCGGGTGCACTGACCCGTGAGCAGGCACTCGATCGCCTTCTCAGCGGCACCGGTCTCACCTACCGCTTTCCCGATGCGAGAACGGTGACGATCATCGACCCGGCAGCGACCGGGGCCACCGAGAGTGTAGATGACGGCTCGACGGAGCTTGAAACCATCACCGTTGTCGGCGCGGGCAATTCAGTCACCGAAGGCACGGGATCCTACACGACGGGAGCGATGGGCGCGGCAACCAAGCTGCCGCTCGCCGTCCACGATACGCCGCAGGCCGTTGCGGTCGTCACGCGGCAGAAGATGGACGATCAGGCCATGACGACGGTGGAGGATGTGGTCCGCAACTCGACCGGTCTCAGCCTGCGCAAATGGGGTGGCGAGCGCCAGCGATACTATTCCCGCAGCTTCACGATCAACAATTTCATGCTGGACGGACTGCCGGTGAACTATGAACCGGATACGTTCACCGACGGGACGCTGTCGATGTATGACCATGTGGAGGTGGTGCGCGGTGCGACGGGGCTTGTCACCGGCACGGGCGATCCGTCCGGCACCATGAATTTCGTTCGCAAACGGCCGGGCGACGAGGCGCGGACATCGGTAACGACCAGCATTGGCAGCTGGGCCAACTATCGTGGAGAACTCGACACCGGTGGCCCGCTGAACGAGGAGGGCACGATCCGCGGCCGCTTCGTCACGGGCTTGCAGGACAAGAACAGCTTCATCCGGGATTACGAGAACAAGCGGCAGCTCTACTACGGCACGCTGGAATTCGACCTTGGGGAAAGCACGACGCTCAGCGTGGGCGGCTACTACAATCGCGAAGACAATCCCGGTGCCGACTGGAACGGTCTCGGCACGAACCCGGATGGCACCTTCCTCGACATCGACCGCTCCATCCGGCTGTCTCCGTCCTGGGCCTATTGGGACAAGGCTGGTGCAAGCGGCTTTGTCGAAATCCAGCATGAATTCGACAATGGCTGGACGGCCAAGATTGCGGCGCGCGCGCTGGATACGACGATGGACATGAAGGGCACGTTCCTTCAGGTGCCGACCTACGATGCTGCCGGCAATACCGTCTACGCCATGCGTGGCGGTGCCTATGAATACGAGCGCGACCAGCGGAGTTTTGACGCCTATGCGTCCGGTCCGGTCGAGCTTTTCGATCAGGAGCACGAGTTGGCGTTCGGAGCAAGCCATCGGACCAGCGAAATCTACGATGTCGGGGCCGCGTACAACACCGCGACGGGCGGTTTCGACCTGACGACGATCGATCCCCACACATGGGACCCAAAATCGTTCCCCATTCCGGATATTCTCGGCTACTGGGGCAAGTGGTCGAGAACGCAGGAAGTCAAGGAGACTTCGGTCTACGGGATGGGGCGTTTCTCCCTGATGGATGATCTCAAGCTCATCACCGGCGCCCGTCTCGATTGGTACCGGTACCATTCCACGACGGACGATGCCGGCTGGATCGTCGACAAGACCTTCAGTCAGAATGCCCAGTTCACGCCCTATGCGGGGCTCATCTACGATATCGACGATACCTATTCGGTCTATGCCAGCTACACGAGCGTCTTCAAGCCGCAATCCGGCTATACCAGCGCGTCGGGTGGCGGACTGGATCCCGTCACGGGCACGAACTACGAGGTGGGCGCCAAGGCGACCTTCCTCGACGAGCGCCTGAACATCGGGGCGTCTCTCTTCTACACCCTCCAGGAGAACCTTCCCGAGTCCTTGCCGAGCACACAATGCGCGATCGGCTGGGAATGCTATCGCGGTGTCGGCGAGGTCGAGAGCAAGGGCATCGATTTCGAGGTGTCCGGTGAAATCCTGCCGCGCTGGAATCTGATGGCTGGCTACACCTACACGCATGCGCAGGTCACGAAGGATTCCAATACTGGTGCTGTCGGGGACCTCTACAACACCTTCCTTCCGCAGCATCAGTTCAAGCTTTCCACCATGTATCATCTTCCCGACGAGATGGATAAGTGGCGGATCGGCGGCGCCTTGCGCTGGCAGAGCAAGATGACGTCCGTTTCGCTCAAGGACACGTGGCCCGCGCTCGGCGTGACCCCGGTCGTTCAGAAACCCTATGCCGTGCTGGATTTCGTGATCGGTTATCAGGTGAATGACACGTTCGATCTTCAGCTGAACGTTAACAACGTGCTCGACAAGAAATACTACGAGAGCATTGGCGGCTTCGAAGGCCCGAACTCTTTCGGCGCGCCCCGGAACTTCCTGCTCACCGCCAAGGCGACGTTCTGATGTCTTCCGGACACACGCGGCCGCTTGTCAGCCGCGTGTGTCGCATGTGGCATTTTTGCTACGTCACGTGCTGAACTGCTTGCATGATCGACTGCTTCGCAGGCGGTCTCCGGAATGGAAGTCGATGTTTTTCAATAGAAATATGATTTTTTAATTCAAGTTTATTCACTTCGCCCTGGAATTCCTCTAAATCAATGTGTTTGCATTCGAAAACCCGGTTCTTTAACCGGGGGGAGGAACGACCGGGAACCACTTTGGATGACGTCGCGCGCTTTGGAGATCGCCAGACTGTACGAGAAGGAGCATGGGCGTCTGCGCGCTTTCGTGCGCCGGATCGTCGGCAATCCCGCGGCGGCGGAAGATGTCGTCCAGCAGGTCTTTGCCAATATTCTCGGTAAGTCTGAGCAGCCAGGCTCCCCTAGCGCAGCATACGTCACCCAGGCGGTGCGAAACCTTGCGCTCAATCATCTGCGCGACGCGCGCCGGCGGGGCGATATCGAGCAGGCGGGGCTCGATCTGGAATTGATCGCGGATGTGAGGCCGTCCCCGGAAACCGTCGCGCTCTATCGCAGCGAACTCAGGCGGCTGCTGGAGGCGGTGGCCGCCTTGCCGCCGCGGCGTCGGGAAGCCTTCGTGATGAACCGCATCGAGGGGCTTTCCTATGACGAGGTGGCAAGCCGCATGGGCATATCGCGCAATACGGTGATCACCCAGATCGTCGCGGCGCTCGCCGAACTCGACCGCCGGCTCTGAAAAATACCCGCCGCCGGTCATTGGTTCCGGTGCGCGAAGTGTTTTAGGAGTGAAGGCAGGCGCCCCGCGGAAACACCATGACGGACCCCGATACAGACCCGATCTATCACGAAGCACTCGAATGGCTCGTCCGCATGAAGGACGACAAGGCGAATGCGGAGGATCGGCATGCTTTCACTGTCTGGCTCGCCGCGAGCCCGGCCCATGCCGCGGCGTTCGAACGCGCGTCGCGGCTCTGGGACCGCTTCGATATCGTCAAGCCGGAATATGACCGCATGCGCGCGTCGGACGGGCTCAGCCGTCGCACCTTGATGCTCGGCGGCTTTGCCGTCCTGGCATTGGGATCCGGCGGCTACGTCCTGACGCGGCCCGGCTTCTTCGCCGATCACACGACCGATATCGCGGAACGGCGAACACTGCAGCTTGCAGATGGCAGCGTCGTCGAGCTTGGAAGTTATTCCGCCCTCTCGGTGCAGTTCGATGACCGGCAGCGGCGCGTTGCGCTTCATCGCGGCGAGGCGTTCTTCCAGGTCGCGCCGGATCCGGGACGTCCCTTCACCGTAAACGCCGGGCCGGGAACCACGCAGGCGCTCGGAACGGCCTTCGACATCAAGCTTGTGGACGACGCGGTTGTCGTATCGGTAACCGAGCATGCGGTGACGGTGGCACTTGATGCCGTCAGGACCGCTACAGTCGATGAAGGCTGGCAGGTGCGCTACAGCGCAAACGGGATTGACGAGCCGCAGGTGGTCGACCGGGAGCAAGTCACCGCGTGGCGCAAGGACAGGATCATCTTCGAGGACGTTCCGTTGCGGCGCGTATTGCGAGAGCTGGAACGCTATCGGCGCGGTCGTATTCTTCTCATGGATGACAGCATCGGCGACATGCCCGTCACCGCGATCTTCGAGACGCGGCAGGCTGAGCAGGCCCTACAGACGATCGCCGAAACCTTGCCGATCCGCGTGCTGAACCCTGGCGGTCTCCTAGCCGTTGTCTATCGTCGCTAGTCCGAAAATAATTTGCGCTATCGATCATTAGCCAGCCCTCGCCGGGTGTCTTTCTTCACGAGGGCGCTCGATGGGCGCCTCCGCATGACAAATACGCCTGCTGTGGCAGGCCCATTGACGAGAGGTGATGCCATGGGGGCTGGATGGGGAACGGCAGGCGCGGGCGCTTGCGGTGAGCGCAAGCAACGCAGATCGGGACGTGTTGCTCTCGTGATGATGACGAGCGGACTGGCCATAGCGGCGTCGCTCTACATGCCGGCCCATGCGCAGACGCCGACATCCGGTCGTACCGCGCGGGCGGCCGCATTCGCCATCCCCGCTCAGCCCTTGTCGAGCGCTCTGGTGCAGTTCGCCAATGCAACCGGCATTCAGCTTTTCTACGACGCCAATCTGGTTCGCGGTAAAAGCTCGGGCGGGGCGCAGGGGGCGCTGAGCCGCTCGGATGCGCTGAACAGGATATTGGCGGGCACAGGCCTCGTGACCCGCATCAACGGCAATACGGTGACGATTGTCGATCCGGTCGCCGCCGGGGCCGTCGGTAGCGCGGTTGACGGCTCGACTGCGCTCGAAACCATCACGGTCGGCGGCAGCGCAACCACCGAAGGCAGCAATTCCTATACGACCAGCGAGAGCACGATAGGCAAGACATCGGAGAGTCTGCGCGAGACGCCGCAATCGGTGACCGTCATTACGTCAAGGCAGATTCAGGATCGTGGCATTACCACCCTTGCCGAGGCGCTTGATACGGCAACAGGCGTGACCGTGACGCCTGACCAGTATTATGGCAGCGGGCGCTTTTTCTCGCGCGGGTTCGAAATCAATAACATCCGGGTCGATGGCGGGGCCGTGGGCGTGACGAGCGCTTTCGACACGATCTCGGCAGTCGATCTTGTGAAATATGACCGGGTCGAAGTTCTGCGCGGCGCCGATGGTCTTTATTCCGGCAATGGCGAAGCCGGAGGGGTGATTAGCCTCGCCCGCAAGCGCCCGCTCGATACATTCCAGGCATCGGGCGAACTGTCGGCCGGAAGCTGGAACACGGTCAAGTCCGTCTTCGACGTAACCGGGCCATTGACGCAGGGCGACGGCCTGCGCGGACGCTTCGTAGGCGCTTTCGATCGTACCGATGCTTTCTACGATATAAGCGACAGCCGGAACCTTGCGCTCTATGGCGTGCTCGAAGCCGACGTGACCGACAATACGAGCGTCATGCTCGGTGGGAGCTACGACAAGAAAGACAGCACGCCCTGGACGGTGGGCTTGCCGCGCTATGCCGACGGCTCGGCGATTGATTTTCCGGTATCCACCAGCCTCGGGACGGATTGGAGCTATCTGCACCATGAGAACTGGGAGGTGTTCGGTGAAGTCAAACACGTATTTGATAACGGTTGGACATGGACCACGACCGGATCCTATGCCGGCCACAAATACGATGCCAAATATGGTTTCGTGACAGGGGTGGTCGACCCGGTCACGAAGGATGGCTTGTCCTACAACGGTTCCTACAATTGGGGCGACGGCTATCAGGTTCAGCTCGACACGCATGTGGACGGCGCGTTCGAAGCCTTCGGTCGAGAGCACGAAATCGTCGTCGGGCTGGATTACTCGAAGCACAGCTCCAATGTAAGACGCGGCGAATTCGCCGGACCTGCCGTCAATCTCGACGATCTCAAATCGTCCTATTGGTCGGACAGCGATACCCCCGCGTTCCCCTCCGACTATTACTTCAATTTCTACCCCTACGGAGAAGAGCGTTATGGCGCCTATGCGCGCGGCCGGTTCGAGATCGCCGACCCGCTGCACGTCATCGTCGGCGCGCGATATGGCAACTATGGCATGACGTTCCATCGGGCGAGCTACAATCGCGATGGCTCGGTGAACTGGACGGAGGCGCTCGACTACAATGACAACGGCGTGCTGACGCCGTTTGGCGCGGTGACGTACGACATCACCGACCAGTGGACGGCCTATGCAAGCTATGCTGATATCTACAAGTCGCAGGCGCGCTATCTCAGGGGACCTGAACCCGGCACGCCATTGGAGCCGGTGACCGGCCGAACTTACGAAGTGGGCCTGAAGGGCGAACTTCTGAATAGTGGCCTCAACACCGGCATCGCGCTCTATCACACGACGAGGAATGGTGAGGCGGTTTACGATCCAACGTTCACCGGCGCCTACAATCCCGACAATGGCAGCAGTTGCTGCTACACGGCATCGGGCGACGTCGTCAGCCGGGGTATCGATCTTGAGGTGAGCGGCGAGGTTGTCGACGGTCTTCAGCTGTTTGCCGGTTACACGCTGAACGTCAATGAAAACAAAGGAGCGGACACGTTCTACGGCGCTATCACTCCAAAGCACCTCGTGAAACTGTGGGCCGCCTACAATCTGCCGGGCGAATATTCCGCCTGGACGCTGGGCGCCGGTGTGCGTGCCCAGAGCAGGACGACCGTGAAGGGTACCGAGTATGTTTCCGACGGTGCCGGTGGCTCGATCGGTATCCCCTACACCTTGTCCCAAGGGGCCTACGCGGTTGCGGATGTCAGCCTCCGCTATGACGTCAATGCAACCACGTCCGTGACCCTCAACGTCAACAACCTGTTCAACGAGAAGTACTTTTCGCAACTGGGTTCTCTGGCGAAGAACAACGTCTATGGCGAGCCGCGAAACTTCCTCCTGACGCTGCGTAGCACCTTCTGACAAGAGCCGGGACGGCGGTCGTGGTATCAGCCGCCGTCATATTGGAAAATTATTTCACTTTTGGAGGTGGGACACGGCGGGCCTCTGTTCGTCTAATACAGGAGAGGCACTGTCCACTTATGATCTTGAAAGTCTGGAATTGATGGAAACGACACGGCCGGCGAAGGAAAAAAAGAAGGCGACGCGCCTGTGGTTGATCGTCCATAGCTGGCTGGCCTTGCCGCTCTGGGTGTTGATCTTCTTCGTCTGTCTGACGGGAACCATTGCCACGGTAAGCCAGGAAATCGTCTGGCTGGCCAAGCCGGAGGTGCGGGCGAACCGGCCGACATCCGATGCCGTGCCCTTGGGTTACGACGCCATCCTGGCAGCCGTCGAGAAGGCCGAGCCCGGCGTGGCGGTGAGCTTCATCTCCCGGCCGGTCAAATCGATCTTCGCGCTCGATGTCTTCGTAAGCTATCCGGATGGGCGCACACGTTCACTCTTCGTCAATCCCTATACGGGGGCGATCCAGGGCGTCGGCGGCGTGTTCGATTTCCGCTATTTCATGCGTGCGTTGCACGGCTGGCTGCTCGTGCCCTTCGTCGGCGCGACGAGTTGGGGCTGGTATCTCGTCTCCGCTCTGTCCATCCCGATGCTGGGATCGCTCATAACAGGGCTCGTGGTCTACAAGAAGTTCTGGCGCGGCTATCTCAATCCGCGCTTGCGCCTGCGCAATGGCCCGCGCATCTTCTGGGGCGATTTCCATCGCCTCGCCGGCATCTGGTCGGTGCCGTTCATTGCCATCATGGCGGTAACGGCGGGATGGTTCCTGATCCAGCAGATCCTTGCGGACAACAACATCACCGTGTCGACTGCGGGCGTCCCGCCCGTTGTGGCGCGCGAAGACGTTCCGGTCGAGGGCGGCGCGAAGGCGCCCTGGATTTCGCTCGACCAGGCCGGGGAACTGGTGCGGGAGAAATTCCCGGATCTGAGCCCGGATTTCGTCTCGCTGCCGAGCAATGCCTTCGGCCATATTGTCGTGGGTGGGCGAGGGGCCTACCCGCTGATCTTCGAGACGGCCAACGTCAACCCCTACAACGGCAAGGTCGAATGGACGCGCCGCGTCTCCGACCGCTCGGCACTCGAACTCGTCACCGAGAGCATGCGTCCGCTCCACACCGGTGATTTCGCGGGCCTCTGGCTGAAGCTCGTCTATTTCCTCTTCGGGCTGCTGCTTACCATGATGGTGTTCTCCGGCATGATGATCTGGCTGAAGCGCACGGCGCTTGCGACGGCCAAGCTGGTGCGCGACGTCCGCGCGGAGCGGACCCTGCCATCGGCAGAGGGTGCGCGGGAGGCCGCGGAATGACGGTCGCGAAGGTCAAGACCAACCCGCATGCCGGCCTTCCCGGCGGGCGGCATCGCTGGCGCTTTCATCTGAGCGCGCTGCTGCTTGTCATCCCCATCTTACTCGGCCCGAAATTCTTCCGGGAGGAGGCGCTGTTCTTCGGCGATTCCGGTCTCGGCCAGCGGGAGCTCGGCGAGAAGGCGATCGGCCCTTGGCATGTTCATGTTGCGGAATACATGGCCAATGCGCCGACCGATCAGGGCCTTGCCGGTCATATGAAGACCTTCGCGATCCGCTGGAACGCTGAGGACGCGGATCATATCAAGGCGAGCTATTTCCGGATCGGCAAGCCGCGCTCGCTGCGTGCTGCCGGCGTCGTCCTGTCAGGTGGACCCTATCGCCAAATGGCGGATGTGCCGATCCCCGAGCGCGCGAAGCCTGCCGATGCCCTGTGGCTTACCGTGGAAGGGTGGGACGGCACGGTGCATCAGGCCGCTATTCCCCTCGATGAAGCATCCCCCGCCACGATCGCGTGGCTGAAGCAGCGCGGAGAGACGCGATGAGAAACCGAATTCTTTGGCTCGCTGCCTTGCTGGCTGTGGCGACCGCTTCGCCGGCCTTTGCTCACTACCCTTACTGCACCTGTGCGCTCGAGGACGGCAAGGTGGCCTGCAAGGGCGGTTTCTCCGATGGAACGGGCGCTGAGGGCGTGACACTCGATGTCATCTCCTATGACGAGCAGATCCTGGTTCCCGGCAAGTTCGGATCCGATTCCGTCGTGCGCTTCGACAGGCCATCCGGTGAATTCTACGTGCTCTTCGATGCCGGTCCCGGCCATGTCGTGGAAGTGGACTGGCGGGATATAGACGGGCTCGCCCCATGACCTTGGAAAATGGTACGCGTGTCCTCATTCGCCCTGCCGGCGCCGAGCGGGAGACACTTTTCGTCGTGCTGCTCTGTGCCGTCATCGTGCTTGTCGCGGGGACAGTGGTTGGCCTGCGCACACGCGCGCCGGACGTGGTGTCGGTCGCCGAATGGCAGGTCGACGCCCGCGATGGGCTGACGGCGGCCGAACAGGGCCTCAATGCGGATATGAAGGTCGCGGCGGCCGAGATCGCCTCCGTACTTGCTGCCGGCAGCGTGCCGACGCCGGAAGAGCTTGCCGAGGAAGCGCTGCCGCCCTTTGCCAAGGACGCGACGAGCAAGGGGCGCGGCGATCATCTCTGGAGCCTGGTGCCATCCGACGGCGCATTTGCCGGCTGGCTTGGTGAGACGGCATCGGTCGAGATCGCAGGCTCGTTGCTTTTGCGCATCGCGACGACCGCAGATGGGCATGGACACACTGAGGAGGGCGCTTCCTCCGTCTGGCTGAGCCGTTCGGCGGACACCGCGGTTTCCGGTCTGTCCAACGAGGCGCTGATCGCTTCCGGCTGGAAGGAAATCGTCAGCCGCTATGATGCATCGGTGACACGAGGAGCCGGCCAATGACGTTTCTCCTCTCGCGGCGAGCGTTGGTAGCCGGTGCGATGGCTCTCTCCTTTTCCGCTGCCCAGGCAACAAGTTCGGCAACGGGAAAGAAACTCAGGGTCGGCGTGACGCTGCATCCCTACTATTCCTATGTCGCCAATATCGTCGGCGACAAAGCCGAGGTGGTGCCGCTCATCCCGGTCGGTTTCAATCCGCATGCCTATGAGCCGCGTGCAGAGGATATCCGCCGGATCGGCACGCTAGACGTGGTGGTGCTGAACGGCATCGGCCATGACGACTTCGCCGAGCGCATGATCGCGGCTTCTGAGAAACCGTCCATCCCCATCATCGAAGCCAATCGCGACGTGCCGCTGCTGGCGGCCGTCGGCGGCGTTTCGAGCCGCATGGGCAACAGTCGCACGATTTCCGGCCAGGTGGTGAATTCGCACACCTTCCTGTCGATTGCCGGCGCCATCCAGCAGGTGCAGACGATCGCGCGCGAGCTTGGCAAGCTCGATCCGGACAATGCCGCCGACTATACGAACAATGCCCGCGCTTATGCGAAGCGCTTGCGGAAAATCCGGGCTGCGGCGCTCTCCGAACTCACCGCAATGCCCGGCGCCAGCTTCCGCGTCGCGACGATCCATGGTGCCTACGACTACTTGCTGCGCGAGTTCGGCCTTGAGGTGACGGCGGTGGTCGAGCCGGCGCATGGCATCGAGCCCAGCCCGGCCCAGCTTGCAAAGACCATTGACGCCATCAAGGCGCTCGACGTGAGGGTCATCTTCTCCGAGCTGAATTTTCCATCGACCTATGTCGAGACCATCGAGCGGGAGACCGGCATCAGGCTTTATCCGCTCTCCCACATCATCTATGGCGCGTACCGGCCGGAAAAGTTCGAGGTCGAGATGGCCGAGAACTTTTCAACGGTGGTGACGGCGATCCGCGAGCAAGGCGGAGCGGAGGCAAATCCGTGAATGCATTCATCCCACTGCCTGTGCCAGCCGAGACGACAACTCGATCAGGTCCTGCCATCGTGTTCGACCGGGTCTCGCTGGTGCTTGGGCGCACCGAGGTTCTCTCCCAGGTCTCACTTCGAGCCGAACCGGGTACGGTGCATGCGATTGTCGGCCCGAATGGCGGTGGCAAGTCCTCGCTGATCCGCTGCCTGCTCGGCCAGGCGCTGCATACGGGCGCGATCGCCATCGACTGGCCGGGCGAGCAGGGCCGGATAGGCTATGTTCCGCAGGCGCTGGAGTTCGACCGCGGTCTGCCGATGACGGTGATGGATTTTCTGGCTGCCCTCGTGGCGAACCGGCCTGCCTTCCTGTCACCCAAGGCATCGGTCAGGGCGAAAATCCTTGCTGCGCTGGCCGAGGTTGGCATGGAGGGCAGGGCGAGGCGGCGCATGGGCGCACTGTCCGGTGGCGAGCGCCAGCGCGTGATGATGGCACAGGGCCTGATGCCCTCCCCCGACCTCCTCGTGCTCGATGAGCCGATGGCCGCCCTCGACGAGGCGGGGGCGCGGATCTTCGAACGGCTGATCGGCACGCTCAGGGCGCGCGGTACCACGATCCTCTGGGTCGAGCATGACCTTGCCGCCGTCCGGCGCCTTGCCGACCGTGTTACCGGCCTCAGCCGCGCCGTGCTCTTCGATGGCGTGCCGGAGGCAGAGTTGACGCCGGAACGGGTGATGGCACTGTTCTCGTACCGGGCAGGAGGTGCGGCATGAGCGTCTGGTTCGAAACTTTCCGCCAGGCTGTGATGACGCTGGCGGCGGAAGGATATCTGCCGCCCTCGCTGGCCTATGGTTTTGCGGTCAATGCGCTGCTGGCGGGCCTGATCGCCGGGCCGGTGCTTGGCGGGCTTGGCACGCTGGTCGTGGTCAAGCGCCACGCTTTCTTCTCCGAAGCCGTCGGCCATGCAGCGCTGACGGGCGTGGCGATCGGCATCCTCCTCGGCGAACCCTATACCGGCCCCTATGGCTCGCTGTTCGGCTATTGCCTTATCTTCGGCATCGCGCTCAATTACCTGCGCAACCGGACGGGCCTTTCGGCCGATACGCTGATCGGCGTCTTCCTTTCCATGTCGCTGGCGCTCGGCGCGAGCATCCTCCTGGTGCTCGCTGGCCGCATCAACATCCATATCCTGGAGAACGTACTGTTCGGCTCGATCCTGACAGTCTCGGGCACGGACATCGCTATCCTCGCCGCCGTCGGCCTCGTCGTCCTCACGCTGACGGTCCTGTTCTTCAACCGCTTCATGGCGGCGAGCTTCCATCCGACGCTCGCCTCGGTGCGCGGCGTGCCGGTCAAGGCGCTCGACTATCTCTTCGTCATGCTGGTGACGGTGGTGACGGTGGCGAGCGTCAAGATCATCGGCGCCATCCTCGTCGGCGCGCTGCTCGTCATCCCGGCCGCCGCGGCGCGGACCGTCTCCGGCTCGCTCAAGGGCTTCGTCGCCCTCTCCGTCCTCTTCGCGCTCGTCGCAACGATGGCCGGCATCCTGGTCCCGATGGAACTCGACCTGCCGATTCCCTCGGGCGCGGCGATCATCCTTGCCGCCGGCCTCCTCTTCCTCGGCTGCGCGGCGGCCCGCGCGCTGCTTCCCGCCCTCAAAGGAGACACCGCATGAGCCGTTTCCTCTCGCGCCGGACGATGCTCTCCACCATGATCGCAGCGCCCGCGCTGGGTGTTCCGGCCTCGGCATCGCAGGAAAGGCGCGCAGCAAAGGTTTTGACGGCGCATCCCGCCGCCTTCGCACTGACGTCGCTGCTCGCTCGCGACAGCGCCATCACCGTCGAAGCAATCCAGCCGGCAAAACTGCCGGCGACGCGGCTCGCCTCCTATCTCGCCGGTCGCGGCAGGGCTGCGCTCGAAAAGGCGGCGGTCGAAGCCGATGCGGTCATCACCTTCCGCTCCTTCTGGCCGGAGGATCCGCTCTATCCGCATGCCCGCCGCGGCAATATCCGCATCGTCGAGATCGATACCGGACGGCCGCTCGACGGCGCGCTCCCCGGCATCGCCATCGCCGAACCGTCCGACGACGGCGCCGTCTATGCCGCGCTCGACCTCGCGCCGATGCCGGCGACGGGCGAGGGCGCCGCGCCGTGGCTGGCGCCGAGCAGCCTCGGCCGCATGGCCGACGTGCTCGCCGCCGATCTCTCCCGCCTCGACCCCGCGTCGGCCGACATAATCGCCGTAAACCTCGCCGCGCTGAAGCAGGAGATCCTCGCCCTCAAGGCCGGCGCGGACATGGCCCTTGCCGAAGCCGACGACCTCACTGCCATCGCCCTGTCGCCGCACTTCGCCTATCTTTCCGCCGATCTCGGCATCGACCTCCTCGCTTCGATCACCGCGGCGCCGAACGAGTGGACAGCCCAGCGCGCCGAAAAGCTCCTCCTGTGGATGAAGGCCAACGGCGTTTCCGTCGTGCTCCTCGATACCCAACCCCCGCCCACCCTTGCCGCGGTGCTGGAAAAGGCCGGCGCGAGGGTTGCGCTTCTCTCCAGTGTTGAAGGGGAGGCGCCGGATATCGTCAAGGTCGTGGCGGGCAATCTCGACGGGCTGGAACGCGCCTTCAAGCCGCGATAGAGCATGCGAAACCACGCTTGCTGTTGATCGGGGCCGCGTTCGCCTATAAACATGACTTAAAGAGACATGTTTAGCGGATCTGAGGCGACCTTTGCCGGATGACCGCTGCTCGGCCGCTCATGGCGAATGGGCGGGCCTTAGACGGGATGGGGCGGTACGCCGTGGCGGATGTTCAAGGCAATTGGCTTGAGGCGTTTTATGCCGAGGCACGGCCGGGCCTCCTGCGCCGCATCGGCCGCAAGCTCGGCTGCCACGCCACCGCCTCCGATCTCATCCAGGATGTCTTCCTGCGCCTTCACGAGCGCGCGGCGGGCCGGCCGGAGGATGCCGGCGCCTATGTGAACCGCTCGCTCAGCAATGCGGTCGTCGATCACCTGCGGGCGCAGCGCGTGCGCCGCGATTTCGGCAATGCCATCCTTCCCGAACAGCTCGCGGCGGCGGTTCCCTCGCCCCAACAGGTTCTTGAGGCCCGGCAGGACATGCAGCGCCTCGACGCGGTGATCCGCGGCCTGCCGGAGCGCACGCGGCATATCTTCCTGCTGCACAAGGTCCACGGCCGCTCTTATGGCGAGATCGCCGGGGCCATGGGCATTTCCCGCAGCGCGGTCGAAAAGCACATGGCCCGCGCCATGCTTGCCTGCAAGGCGGCCAGCGAATAATCCTCTTCATCCGATGAGGATCGGCGGGGATGAGACGTCAATCCTGTAGAAGCAGCATGTCCGGGCCGTCGCCCGCGGCACCTCAGGCGAGAGTCCTTCGATGTCCGTCAGCAAGGAGCCTTCCTCCCCTCCGGCCAGCCGGATCGAACGGGAAGCGATTGCATGGTTTACCCGCCTCGAGGGCGAGCCGTCGCCGGCCGATCGCAGGGATTTCGAACGCTGGCGCAGGGCCAGCCCCGCGCATGACGCCGCCTATCGACAGGTCGAGGCGATGTGGCGGGCAGTGGAACAGCCAGGTTCGGCTGTCGCCGAGGAAGAACGGGACAAGCTGGCCGTCTATCTGGACGCGATGGAAGAGGCACAGGCGCGGCGCCGCAAGGGCAACCGTCGGGTCGCCGTCGCGGGCGCGCTCGTGGTCATGGTGCTGGGGGCGGCCGCCTGGCTCGAATATCCGAACGCCCTGCAGAATCTCCGCGCAGACTATGCCACGGCGCGCGGCGAGCGCCGCACCGTCGAACTTGGCGACGGCTCGACGGTGCTGCTCGATGCCGACAGCGCGCTCGACGTTGACCTTGCCGCCGGCGAGCGGCGGGTGACGCTGCTGCGCGGGAACGCCTTCTTTGCCGTGCGGTCCTCGGCCGTGCCTTTCGTCGTTGCAGCGCGGGACGGAGAGACCGTCGTCCACGGCACCGAATTCGATGTCGCAATTGCCGATGACGATGTCGCGGTCACCCTTGCCGAAGGCAGCGTCTCGGTGGCGAGCGCGGATGGCCGCGCGAGGTTGCAGCCCGGCCAGCGCGTGCACTACGACGGGAACGGTGTCGGTGCGGTGACGGAAGTCGTCATCGACGACGCCATGGCCTGGCATGGCGGACGCTATGTCTTCAACAATGCCCGACTTGGCGACGTCGTGGCGCAGATAGAGCGCTATCGGCCAGGCCGCCTCGTCGTCGTCAGTCCCTCCCTCGCCAACCACCGCATCAGCGGCAGCTTCCCGCTCGCCGATCCTGACCGCGCGCTCGTCTCCATCCAGTCCATCGTCGGCTTCCGGATGATCGGGCTCGGCGGAAGGCTCGTCCTTATCGGCTTGTAGAAAGTTTCGTTTCCATGTGTGTACCCCTCCCATGCCGAACGTGAAGGGATTGAGAGGGGCCGCGGCGGGACATTCTGGCGGCCCCTTCCATGGTGCGTGCAGGGGAGCATGATGAGAAAGACTTCGGTTGGGCGGCGCGCGGCGCTGCTTGTCGCCTTGTCGGCGGGTGTGATCGGCGGCGCGGAAGGTTTTGGAGCCGCGGCGGCGCAGACGGCACAGCAGACCTATAGGTTCGCCATAGCGGCAAAGCCGGTGCGGCAGGGCTTGAACGATATCGGCCGCATCACGGGACTGACGGTCGTGTTTTCCGAGACGGGGGCCGCTTCGGCAACCGGAAAGGCGGTCTCCGGCTCCCTGACGGCTCGGGAAGCCCTGGCGCGCCTGCTTGCGGGCAGCGGCCTCGTCTATCGTTTCACCAACAGCAACACGGTCACGGTCTCGGGTGTCGCCGCGGGCGATGCCGCCGGTCTTGCAGACGGGTCCACGACGCTCGAGACGATCAGCGTCGAAGGGAGCGAGGAATCGGCCTGGGGGCCGGTCGGCGGGCTGGTGGCGCAGAAAAGCGCGACCGGGACCAAGAGCGACACGCCGCTTCTCGAAACGCCACGTGCGATCAACGTCATCACCAAGGAGGAGGTACAGGCGCGGGGCGGCGCGCAGAATTATATCGACGCACTCACCTATACGCCGGGGTTCATGACGATCACGCCGGCCAATACGCGCTCCAACAGCAGCGCCTATCTGCGCGGCTTCAGCATCTTCGACAGCCTCTATCTCGACGGCATGGCGCTGCCGACCGGTATCGACCGGGCCAACCCGCAGGTCGAGCCCTACGGCGTGGAACGCATCGAAGTGCTGAAGGGGCCGGCCTCGGTGCTCTACGGCCAGACCTCGCCGGGCGGCCTAGTCAACATGGTAAGCAAGCGGCCGCTCTTCGAGCCGCTGCGCGAGGTGCAATACCAGTTCGGCAGCCATGATCGCCATCAGGTGGCCTTCGATTTTTCCGATGCGCTCGACGCTGACAAGACGCTCGCCTATCGGTTCACCGGGCTGCTCCAGGACAGCGGCACGCAGATGGATTTCGTCGACGACGACCGAATCTACATCGCGCCGGCTTTGACCTTCAAGCCCGACGAGGACACGACGCTGACCCTGCTCGGCAGCTACCGCAAGAACAAGGGCGGCGACGTCGACGCCTTGCTGCCGAACGCGGTCGTCGCGGATATTCCGACCGACCGCTATATCGGCGAGCCCGGCTTCGACCGCAACGACACCGAGCAGGTCTCGATCGGCTACGACTTCAACCATCGTTTCAACGATGTCTGGCAGGTCACGCAGACCGGCCGCTATCTGCGCACCCAAGTCGATTATCAGGCGCTCTACAGCGTCGACCTGACGGGCAACCCGCTTCTGCCCGGCGAGATCTCCCGGTCGATCTACTTCCTGGACGAGACCCTGCAGGCATGGACCTCGGATACGCGCCTCCAGGCCGATTTCGAGACCGGGTCGCTGACCCACAAGCTCGTCTTCGGTCTCGACTACCGCAACCAGCGCTCCGACAACCGCAGCGGCTACTGGTACGGCATGGGCCCGACGCTCGATCTCCACGATCCCGTCTACGGAAAGCCCGTGCCGGATCTCGGCTTCGACAGCGAGGCGAAGGAGAGCCTCCGCCAGGTCGGCCTCTATGCGCAGGACCAGGTGAAATGGGGGTCGTTGGTCCTGTCCTTCGGCGGCCGCTACGACTGGGCGAAAAGCGTCACGGATCTCAGCGGCACGGACTACGATACCGCAACATCCGACACGGCTTTCACCGGCAATGTCGGCCTGCTCTATCTCTTCGACAACGGCCTTGCGCCCTATGTCAGCTTCGCCCAGTCCTTCCAGCCGCAGACCGGCGCGGGGGCAGACAAGAAGCCCTTCGTGCCGACGACCGGCGAGCAATACGAGATCGGCGTCAAGTACCAGCCTTCCGACTTCGATGCGCTGCTGACGGTCTCCGCCTTCCAACTCACCCAGCAGAACCGGCTGACGGCCGATCTTGCCTATCCGAACGACTTCTTCCAGAAGCAGGTGGGCGAAATCCGGGTCAGGGGCCTGGAAATCGAGGGCAAGGCCACGATCGACAATTTCGATCTGACTGCGTCCTACACCTATCTGGATTCGCAGATCACGAAGGACAATGACGGCAACCGGGGCAATCGCGTCGGCTATGTGCCCGAGCATGCTGCATCCGCCTGGCTCAACTATCGCTTCGACGGCGTGCTGGAGGGGCTGAACCTCGGTGCGGGCGTGCGCTATGTCGGCTCGTCCTACGGCGACAACGAGAACACCGTCCTCAACGGCTCGGCGACCTATCTCGACCTCTCCGCCGGATATGATTTCGGCGTGCGCAACCCGGATCTGGAAGGGCTCCGCCTGGATGTCTCCGTGCTCAATGCCGCCGACCGCAAGAGCTATTATTGCGACGGTCCCTGGGGCTGCCAATGGGGCAAGCGCCTGACGGCGTTCGGTACGCTGTCCTATCGCTGGTAGACGGCTTCGTCCCGGCAGAGCCGGAAGCAGATGCCCTGCCGCGTAAGGACGTGGCAGGGCAGGAATTCATGGCATTTGCGGACTGGACGGGCTGCTCTACCAGCGGTACTTCAGCGTTGCCGTGACGTTTCGGCCTTCGCCATAGAAGCAGCCTTCCCAGAACGAGCAGGTCGCGATGTACTTCTTGTCGAAGAGGTTGCGCGCGCTGACGGTGAGGTCGAGGCCGGCGAGGTCCGGGTTCTTGATGCCGAAGTCGTAGGTGAGGCTCGCGTCGAACAGCGTGTAGGACGGCACCTCGATCTCATGGCTCGAGCCCCAGACCTTGCCGCGGTAGCGCATGCCGAGGCCGGCGCCGAGACCTGCTGCCGCGCCGTCCTCGATCGTGTAGTTCGCCCAAAGCGAAAACTGATGCTTCGGCGTCAGGAAGAGCGGCATGCCGAGGTCGGCATTGTTGCTCTCCGTGATTTCGGAATCGAGATAAGTGTAGGCGCCCACGAGATCGAAACGGTCGGTGACGCTGATCCTGGCCTCGGCCTCCAGGCCGCGGACCCGCGCCTCGCCGGTCTGGATCTGTGCCCAGGGATTGGTCGGCGGCGGATTGAGGTCACGGGTCAGGATATTCTGGCGTGTCAGGTCGAAAACAGAGAGCGTGAAGAAGCTGTTGCTGCCCTCCGGCTGATATTTGATGCCGACTTCGTATTGCTGCGCGGTCGTCGGCCGGAACGGATCGCCATTGCCGTCGAGCCCGATTTCCGGCTCGAAGGAGGTCGAATAGCTGACATAGGGTGCAAGGCCGTTGTCGAACAGATAGGTCAGGCCGACGCGGCCGGTGAAGGCGTGATCCCGCTGGGTCGTGCTGACGGCGGCGAAACGATCCGTCGTCGTACCCTTGGCCCAGTCGTAGCGCCCGCCGAGGGTCAGCCGCCAGTTGTCCCACGCGATCTGGTCCTGCGCGTAGAGGCCGATCTGGGTCGCTGTCTTGAGCTCCGAGATTGCCGGGACCAGCGTTCCGATCGGCGTGCCGTAGACCGGGTCGAAGGCGTCGATCGGCGCGAGCGTCGCCGAAGCGAATTTCCAGTCGCTCCGCGATCGGGAATAGTCGAGGCCGAGGATCAGCTTGTGCGCGAGGCCGCCGGTATCGAATTCGCCGATCAGCTGGTTGTCGATCCCGAGCGTGCCGATTTCATTGACGTCGTTCCAGCCGGTCCGGTCGACGGTGCGCCCGTCCGTGACGAACGAGCCGTAATCGAAAGCCGTCAGCGTGTAGTTTTCGGTCTGGTCGACATGGGAATACCGCAGATTCTGGCGGATGCTCCAGGTGTCGTTGAAGTGATGCTCGAATTCGTAGCCGAGCGAATATTGCGTCCGATCGAAACTGTCGAAGCCCGGCTCGCCGAGAAAGCGGTCCCGCGGGATCGTGCCGTGAACGCTGTCGAAGATCGTTCCGAAGGCCGGCAGCGGAACCGGGCGCAGGGCATCCTTGTCGCGTTGCAACTGGCCGAAAACGGTGAGTGTCGTCTCCGCGTCGGGTGACCAGGTCAGGGCCGGGGCGATGAACAGTCGGTCGTCGCCCTGGAAGTCCATCTGTCCGTCGGCGGAGCGGCCAAGGCCGGTCAGCCGATAGAGGAATGTCCCCTCGTCATCGATCGGTCCGCCGACGTCGAAGGCGGCCTGCAGCCGGCGGGGATCGCCCAGGGTGAGCTGGACCTCGTTGAACGGGTCGGCGGTCGGCCGCTTGATCACCTGGTTGACGATGCCGCCCGGCGCGATCTGGCCGTAGAGAACCGAGGCCGGCCCTCTCACGGTCTCGATGCGCTCGAGCCCGTACGGTTCCACGCCGAGCTGGGCGCCGACGATGTAGTCCCGGTACTGGCGGGTGCCATCCAGGAAGAAGGGGACCTGGAAGCCGCGCATGAAGACATAATCCTGCTCGGGATTGAACCCGTAGCTGCCGACGCTGACGCCCGGCGTGTAGGTGAGCGCGTCTTCGAGGCGTTTTGCACCCTGCTTTTCGATCTGGTCGCGCGTCACGACGGAGATCGATTGGGGTATTTCGACAAGAGGGGTATCCGTCTTCGTGCCGGAAGCGCTGCGGGTCGCCACGAACCCGTCCACGGGACCCCAGGCGGTTTCGCCGTCGCCGTCCACCGTGATCCTCTCGAGCGGCGTCGCGCCATCGGCCGGTAGGCCGCCGACGTCGCCCGCCGCCAACGTGATGAGGATGGAGGAGGGATCGGTGAAGGAATAGCGAAGGCCGGTGCCGGCGAGCAGGCGGGCAATCGCCTCCTCGCGGCTGGCCGTTCCGGAAAGGCCGGGCGAAGTCTTGCCGCGCGCGATCGATGCCTCATAGGCAATCTGCGTGCCCGACTGGCGGCCGAAGGCCGCGAGCGCGCCGGCAAGCGGGCCTGCCGGGATGGCATAGGACTGCGCCTGGGCGAATGCCGGCACCCCCATGAACATGTCGGCGGAAAACGCCGCCGTCGCCAGCATCGTCGCAACCAGCGCCTTGCGGCCCGCGCCCGCCAGATCCCCCATCGATCCCCATGCCATGCACTCTACTCCGTCCTGATCTGTCATCGGCATGGCGTCTCGCCATGCGCCCCTACAGGGTCCCTACGAACGGGCGTCGGAATTTTTCTCTTTTTTTGATGCGCCTTAGACCGGCGAGATGACGGTCATGAGGGAGCCGGCCTGGCGCACCCGCGCGCCGAAGGGGCGAACGACGGCTTCGAGGGCCCGTATCGGGTCGCTGAGATCGAAGACGCCGCTGACGAGGCGGGAGCCGAGGAAGGGATCGGCGACGACCACCTTGCCCGGCTGCCAGCGCGCGATGCGGGCAACGAGGGCCGAGACGGTTTCGCGTTCGGCGACGATCATCCCGCTGCGCCAGGCGGCGACCTGCGAGGCCTCCCGCGTGCCGCGACCGGCGATGCCGTGCGTTTGCGGGTCGAAGACGATCCAGTCGCCCGCTCCCAGTTCCTCACCGGCGGGGCCGCCTTCCATGTGTGCTGCCACCCGCCCGTGATCGACCGAGACGGAGACGATGCCGGCATCGTTGGAGACATCGTAGGCCGTGCCGAGCGCCGTCGCGGCGACACCGTCGGAGAGCACGGAAAAGGGCCGGGAGGGATCGCGCGCCACATCGAAATAGGCCATGCCGGCGAGAAGCCGGACGGTGCGGTGCGAGGCTGCGTAGTCGACATCGATGGCGCTCGCCGGGCCGAGCGTCACGACGCTGCCGTCGTCAAGATCGATCCGGCGGATTTCTCCCGTCGCGGTGACATGGTCGGCCTGCAGCCTGACGAGGAGGTCGGGAAGCGCCAGCCAGCCGGCCGCGAGCGTCCCCGTGCCGGCCAGCGCCGCGATCAGGAACGTGCGGCGGCCGAGACCGCCCGGTGCGTGGTCCGCGGGTTCGTAGCGTTCCGTCAGGATCTGGCCGGTCATGCCGTGGATTTCGCAAACCCGCGTCCAGGCCCGCTGATGGGCCGGGCTGCGCGCGATCCAGGTGCGCACCGTGTCGATCGAGACCCGGTTGTCGGGATCGCCTTGCAGGCGGATGGCAAGATCGGCGGCCTCGCGGAAGAGGCGCCGATCCTCGGGGAATTCGTTCATCATCGTCCTTCCCGCCGATCTCGCCGTTCCGGCAAGCCGTTCATAGAGGGTCTACGAACGAAGCCCCGGATTTTTCCGCGCGAGGTCTATCACAGGCCGTTGAGGCGCGCATCGATATGTTCGTAGGCGTCGCGCAGCAGCGTCCATGTCCGGGTGGTGGAAAGGCCGATCGCGGCTGCCGTTTCCGCGATGGTCAGTTCGCCCAGCCGGTGCAATTCGAAGGCCCGGCGGGTTTTCTCGGGCAATTCGGCAAGCGCGGCCCTGGTGCGTTCCAGCCGCTGGCGGTCGTAGACGATCGTCTCGGGACCTGGCGCGTGATCGGCGATGGCGGCAAAGTCGTTGTCGCTGAGATTGACCCGTATCAGCACCCGCTCGCGCCTCTGGTGATCGATGCGCAGGTTCCGGGCGATGCGGAAGAGATAGGCGACAGGGTTGTGCACCCCTGCCGTCTCCTTCGGCGGGCAGGCGAGCACGCGCACGAACGTGTCCTGCGTCAGATCGGCCGCCGTCTCGGCCGTCAGGCCCCGCCTGCGCAGCGTGCGTGCGATATCCTTGGCATGATGACGGAAGAGGTTCGAGATATCCCAGGTCATGATGATGTGTTTCAACCCTTTCGGGCACATAGCCAGTCGTAATAGCGAGAACCGATGCGATTGCGAAGGTGCGGTATCGTTTGCGAGGCAAGCATTGCTGACCGGCGATTATTGCGCAAGTTCAATGTATTAGACATGTGCAAAGCGTCATGGCGTGAGAGATTGCTGAAAGTATAAAACTTTCTTCAAAAACTCATATTAATCTGAGTGATGGCCCAATGAATCACGCCACCGTCATCGGATGCTTGAATGTAAAACTGTGTGCAAGTGTTGCCATATTGCTACGCCCGCTCGCTTCAGAACCGGCCTATGGTCGTCCTACCGGACTCTCTCGGCGTGACGAATGAGCAATGTAGATCACGACGCACTAGGACGAATCCACATTCATTGCAGCCATAGGCAGATTGCTGCGATGAATGTGGATTCGTCCTAGTCGGCATCAACGATCTCTCGCAAGGCGCTCAATGTCTGCTTTAATCAGCTTTTTGAGTTCTGATGGAGTCGTTTGACTTGTAGCGAGATCACGAAGGGCATCGAGGCGTTGCTGGTATCCGTCCTGATCACCAAGACGGCGGCGAAGCTGTGCTGATGTGAGGTTGAAGCGAATGGAAGGAACGAGATCATCGGGCATTCCGTCCAACTGGCGTTCCACTTGGCTAAGTGCCTCGCTTGCCGCATCCAAAAATACGTCCAGCGGCGCTTTTCCGACCAAAACGTAGTCGGTGAGAGAGAGAATTTGAAGCGGGTCATCCGCAAACCTTCGAACGCAACGATTGTAGTACCTTCCTGCATCGATCGCCGTCTCGGGCATGGCAGAAAGTACAATCAACTTCTCTACTGCGAACTCCTTGTTGTCGGCAATTTCAGGACGGTTGCGTTCGGCTTCATCAATCAAGCCTTGCGCACGCTTCATGTCCTTCGTCAGCATTGCATCAACGATGTCCCGATTAATGGCTAGATGCGTGATATCGTTGTCGGAAATTTCAGTCTCCCAGCGTCGGCGCGCGGCATCGACGTCCCAGACATCATCAAGAATAGCGTGCAACGGTTCAAGAATGGCGTCATCAAGTGGACCCAACCACACGATCTTGCTCTGCCAATCGACCAGAAATGCCGTGGGCACGCCTCTTTGGCCGCTGGCCTCCAGCCATTCGCGCGTCACCTGACCGCGTGGCAGGCCAGCTTGTTCTGGATCGATTTGTTCGTGTGCAAGGAAGGCGTCCAACCGTACCTGCCGAGCGGTCTCAATCGTTCTACCAAGGTCTCGCTCCATGATGGCAACGCCATATGTTGGAACACCCAGGGCTTTTGCTTTCTTGGAGTATTCTACGAGCGCCGGCAAGCAACCGCTGCATCCGGAATTCCAAAGGACCACCATGCTCGTTCCATTAAACTCGACACGTGGAGAAAGCTCTCCTGTCACAAGATTTCTGGAGAGCATCAGCGGCGGGGCGGCATCCCCTGGCAGCAATCGCTTTGCTGAATTCAAGACGCTATTCATGGAGCTTCCCTTAGTGCGTTGTAACGGGGCGGCGGCAACGATCCTCGATCCTACGTCTCAGCCATACGACATGGTGTTTCGAGGGCCTTTCGCAAAGAGGGTGATGTAACGCTTTCACGAGCAATTTCTTTGCAGGCTGCACGCCACGCGAAATGTGATTAGGCCTGCGCAGCCGTGTTGTGTTGTGACACGCGAATTGGAGCCAGCCTTTAACTTGACAAACTCCATCAACATTTTATTAGTCCGCTCGCATGAAAGGTAGTGGTGAAGGCCATGCAAGCCTCCCGGACACGACATGAGCGATACGAAGGCTGAACAACTGGAAGATCTCTATCGCTCCGAGTGCTCTCGGCTCGAGCGTATTGCTGTCCGAAAAGTCGGGCATGGGACCGGAGCAGACGTTGTCCAGGACACATTCGCCCGGCTCTGGGGCAAGGCGCTCGAGCAGATCGTCCTGACGCCGGCCTATCTCAGCAGATGCGTGCGCAATGCCGCGATCGACCAGTTGCGCAGCGACAGGAGAGTGGCGCGCCTTCCGGAACTTATGACCGAGGAACAATATGCGGCCCCCGTGCCGACGCCACAGCAGATCGTCGTGGCGGTCGATGGGTTGCGGCATGTCGATCGGGTCATCAATGAGCTGCCGGAGCGTACGCGGCACATCTTCGTTCTGAACCGCCTGCACGGTTGCACCTATGACGAGATCGCAGTCACGCTCGGCATCTCCTATAGCACGGTCGAGCGGGAAATCGCCAAGGCCCTGATGGCGTGCCGGTTGGCGATCGAAGACGTAGCGCCGGATTGAGGGTGGAGTGCGCTTCCGGTCGTTATGGGAATGGGGCGGCAATCTCTTCAAGCCGTCACGGCGCCTGCGAAAGATATGAGAATGGTACAGGAAAACCAGCCCGGCCTGCAGACGGAAAGAGAGGCGATTGCCTGGTTCACGCGGATGAACGGCAAGCCGTCGCGCGCCGACCGGCAGCATTTCGAGGACTGGCGGAAGATACCTGCCCATGCGGCGGCCTATGACCGTGTTTCGTCGGTCTGGTCATCGGCGGGCGGCATCGGCACCTCCCTTGGGCGCGAGGACAGGAGCGCAATCGCGGCGCACCTGAGCCGCATCGAGGAACTCCGCCGGCGTCGGAAAAGCGCGAAGACGGGGGCGGCGGTGCTCACGGTGCTTCTGGCGCTCGGCGCTTCCGGGTGGCTCTGGCTGGAAAAACCGCATCTCCTTCAGGACATGCGCGCCGATTATGTCGCCGCGCGCGGGGAGCGGCGCTCGATCACATTGTCCGATGGTTCGACCATGCTTCTCGACGCCGACAGCGCCGTCGCCGTCGACGTGACAGACAAGGAGCGGCGCATCGACCTCCTGCGCGGCACGGCCTATTTCGAGGTGCAGCCGTCTTCGGTGCCTTTCATCGTCGATGCGGCGAACGGCCGTTCGCGGGTGCTCGGAACCGCATTCGACGTGTCCGTCACTGAGGAGGGGGCCCATGTGACGCTGGCACGCGGCAGCCTTCAGGTCTCGCTGGTCGATGGACCGGAAAGCGTCGTGCTGAAGCCGGGAGAAAGCGTCGCCTATGGCGGCGAGGGTCTCGGCACGCCGGGTGCGGTCGAGATTTCCGAGGCGATGGCATGGCGCGAGGGGCGCTTCGTCTTCAACAATATGCGTTTGGCAGATGTTCTCGCGCAGATCGAGCGGAACCGGGACGGTCGCATCGTCCTGATCGGCAACGCGCTTGCCGACAGGCGGGTCAGCGGCAGCTTGGTGCTCGCCGATACCGATGCGGCGCTTGAAGCCGTGCAGTCCATTGCCGGCTTCCGGATGCAGAAGCTCGGCGGCCGGCTCGTAGTCATCCGGCAGTAAGCCCGGGGTGGCGTTGAAGAAGATGATAAGAAAATTCCACTTTTTGTGAGGGTGCCCCTCCGCGGGGATCGTTAGCTCATTGAGAGGATGCGCGATGCGCATCGGGCGATCGGTGACTTGGAAAGGGTTCCCCATGAACGGCAACAAGATGCGCAAGCTGGCGCTTCTCCTGGCGACGACGGTACTGGTCGCTCCGGGCGGCGGCGCGCTGGTCACCGCGCCGGCCTATGCGCAAGCGGCTTCCGATACCGTTCACGACTTCAACATTCCGGCAAAGCCGATCCGCCAGGCCCTGCACGATATCGCGCGCGTCGCCGGCATTTCCGTGATGTTCGACGAGACTGCGGCCGCTTCCGGGGCTGGAAAGGCAGTCAGGGGATCGATGACGACGTCGGAGGCGATCAGCCGCGCCCTCTCAGGCAGCCGCCTTTCCTGGCGTTTCACCAACGCCAGCACGGTGACGATCGTCGATCCGGCGGCGGGTGTTTCTTCCGGAATCGCGGGAGACGGTACAGTGCTGGAGACCATCACCGTCGACGACCGATCCGCCACCACGGAAGGCACCGGCTCCTATACGACGGGCGAGACGAGCGCGGCGACGCGCTTGCCGCTGACGCTGCGGCAAACGCCGCAGTCGACGACAGTCGTTACCCGTCAGATCATCAGCGACCAGAAACTGGACCGGATTCCCGACGTTCTCGACAATGCGACGGGCGTGATGTTCGATCCGGGCGAAACCGACCGGACGTCCGTTTATGCGCGCGGCTTCACGATCGGCGAATACACCGTCGACGGCGTCACTCGGCCGGACAACAACGAGTTCGGCGGCACCTACGAGTCGTCCGCCATCTACGACCGCGTCGAGATCGTGCGCGGGGCGACCGGCCTGATGAAGGCGAGCGGCGACCCCTCCGCATCCGTCAACCTGGTGCGCAAGCGTGCCATCAGCACCGATTTGACTGGATATCTCAGCGGCCGGGTCGGCTCCTGGGAAAACCTTGGCGTTGAGGCGGACGTCCAGGGGGCGCTCAACGAGGCGGGAACGCTGAGGGGGCGCTTCGTCACAGACGTGAGCGGCGGCAATTCGTTCCTCGATCGCTACAGCAATCTCAACCAGACCTATTACGGCACGCTCGAGGCGGACATTTCCGATATGACGACCGTCATCGGGGGCATCGAACACAGCCGGCACGCTCCGGAGGGCTCGACGTGGGGGAGCTGGCCGCTCGTCTTCAGCGATGGCACGCCGACCGATTTCCGCCGCGGCTTCTCGACGGGGCTGGACTGGACCTACTGGAATTCCGATAGCACTACGTTTTTCGGCCGGGTCGAACATGAATTCGAGAATGGCTGGAAGGCGCAGGCAACCCTGTCGCATACGATCCAGCACTACGATTCACAGCTCTTCTATACCTATAATCTGCCGGATCCGGTCACCGGGCTTGGTGTCCAGCCCTACGCCGGAAAATTCGACCGTACCCGCGTCGCCACCGCCGGGAATGTGGATGTATCAGGCGAGATCGAGGCCCTGGGCCGAACCCATGAGTTGAGTCTTGGTGTTTCGGCAAGCCGCTCGCACTTTAACGGCACCAATGCCTTCGCAACCGGGCTTGGGCCGATTGATATCTTCAATTGGGACGGTTCCTATCCGGAGCCGACATGGGGCGCTGCGAACATCGTCGAGAGCGAGCCTTTGCGCCAGTATTCCGCCTACACGGCATCTCGGCTTTCCGTTACGGACCAACTCAATCTCATCCTAGGCATGCGCTTCAACCGATGGGAGCAGGAACCGCGGGGATTCAACAACTTTACACCCTATGCCGGTGCCGTCTATGATTTCACCGATACTTTCTCCGCCTATGCCAGCTATACGGAAATCTTCAATCCGCAGGATTACAAGGATCCGTCCGGCACCTATCTCGATCCTGAGGTGGGCGCTGGCTACGAGGTCGGAATCAAGGGTTCATTCTTCGATGACCGCTTGAATGCTTCGCTTTCCCTTTACCGTACACAGAAGGACAATGTTGCCGAAGAAATTCCCGGTGTTTTCACGCCGGATGGCGACATGGCCTACCGACCTATCAAGGGCGTAAAGACGGAAGGCGTAGAGTTTGAACTGTCCGGCGAGATCGCTCCGGATTGGCAACTGTTTTTCGGCGCATCCACCTTCCGGAGCAAGCAGCCGGACGGGAGCGACCACAACAGCTTCCTGCCGCGCAACAGCGTGAAGGTCTTCACCACCTACCAGCTTCCTGGCGAGTGGGAAAAGCTCACCATCGGCGGCGGCTTCAAGTGGAACAGCTCGTCCTACATCGATATCGACGGCGTCACCACGGCGAGCGGCACGGTGCGTTTCAAGCAGGATGCGTTCGTGACCGTTGACCTGATGGCGAAATATGATTTCACGGATACGCTCGTCGGTCAGCTGAACGTCAACAATGTCTTCAACGAAAAATACTACATCCTGCGCGGCGGCGACAACGCGCCCTATGGAAAGCCGCTCAACGCGACGTTCACGCTGACGAAGCGCTTCTGATCATGATGCGGCGTCTGAAAACCTTCATCCGCGGCCTCGCGGTGCTCGCCCTGTCCTTCACCGCCCCGGCCGTGGCGGAGGGCGGTGGCACGTTCCCGGCGACGATCGGGCACGCCTTGGGAACGACGGTTGTGCCTGCGGATCCACAACGCATCGTGACGCTCGGCTGGAGCGGTGAGGATGCGGTCCTCGCCTTCGGCAAGGTGCCGGTCGCGATGACGCAGTACAGCCTCTTCGAGCGTGGCGTTTTTCCGTGGAACGAGCCGAAGCTCGGCGGTGAGACGCCGGTGCTTCTGGCGCAGGGCGAGGTGGATTTCGAACAGATCGCGGCCCTCAAGCCGGACCTGATCCTCGGCGTCTATTCCGGTATCGACGACGTTGCGTGGAAGCGTCTCTCGGCGATTGCGCCGACCGTGGTGTACCGGTCCGGCCCGTGGCTGGCGAACTGGCGCGAGCAGACGGAGATGACGGGGGCGGCGCTGGGTCGGCCGGGGGAGGCGCGCCGGCTGATCGACGCCACCAACACGTTCCTGCGCGATCTCGGTTCGCAGTATCCCGCCCTGCAGGGCAAGACCTTCGCCTTCGGCACCTATTTCGCCGGCAGCAGCGGCATCGTCGTCTATCTGCCGGATGATCCGCGGGTGGAGGCGCTGGTGGAGCTGGGGCTCAAGGTGCCGCCCGGCATCGAGGCGCTGGGCAAGTCGGCGCCGGGGGATTTTTCCGTCTCCGTGAGCCTTGAGGAGATATCCACGATCGACGCGGACGTCCTGGTCATGTGGTACGGCCCCGGCGCGCGCGCGGCGGCGGAGGCACAGCCGCTCTTCAAC
Source organism: Shinella sp. WSD5-1 (assembly GCF_963942435.1). Lineage (GTDB taxonomy): Bacteria > Pseudomonadota > Alphaproteobacteria > Rhizobiales > Rhizobiaceae > Shinella > Shinella yambaruensis. Next base: position 82,456 of record NZ_OZ012596.1, on the reverse strand, counting down.
ACGCTCGGCGCGGTCAAGCGCGGCGCCTATGTCGCGCTTGAGGACCCGGTTGACGTCTGGTCGACCTCGGCGCTGAGCGTGCTGTCGGTGCCCTATGGCTTTCCCCGCTTCGTGCCGCGCTTGGCGGAAGCGGCCGGGCGGGCAGGGGAGGAGTGACATGACGGCGAACGCCAAGGCCCTCTCGGGCGCGGATCATCACGATCACGACCACTATGTCGAGGATTACTTCCTCGCAACGGCGACGTCGGTGGAACGCCTCACGCCATCGATGATCCGCGTGGTGCTCGATGTCGAGGGCGGCGAGCGGCTGGTGCCGAGCGGCCACCCGGACGAATGGCTGCGGCTGGCGCTGCCGCCGGACGCGGAGACCCCGGTGACGCTGCCGGTCCTGATGGAGAACGGCAGGTGGGGCCGGCCGGACGGCTCGAAGCACTGCCCGAACCGGCCCTACACGATCCGCCGCTGGGATGCCGCGACCCACGAGATGGTCATCGACATCGTCGTGCATGAGGGCGGCGTCGCCGCCGGATGGGCGATGGCGGCGAAGGCCGGCGATGTCGTCGGCCTTTGCAATCCGGAAGGCCGCTTCTGGCTGCCGAAGGGCAGCCGCTGGCTGATGATGCTGACCGACATTACCGGGCTTCCGGCCGCCGGCCGCGTGCTGGAGGAGTTGCCGGCCGGCTTCCGGGCCATCGCGCATGTCGAAGTGCCGTCGGAGGCGGACAGGCAGGAGATCAGCACGCAAGCGGATGCGACGATCGTCTGGCACGCCACCCACGGGCCGCGCCCCGACCGTCCCGGCTACACGGACCTGCCGCGCATCGCCGCCGGCATCCGGAGCCTCCCGGAGGGGCCGGGCTATATCTATATCGCCGGCGAGGCGAAGGCCGCCTCTGCCTGCCGGGCGCATTTCCGCGACGGCCTCGGCTTCGACAAGGGCCGCATCGACGCCATCGGCTACTGGATCGAGGGGCAGGCCCGGATATGAGGGCCTTGCGTGTGCCGGCAGGGGAAAAGCCATCCCAGGAACGCATCGTCGCGGCGTCTTTCGGCCCATGGCTGGTGCTCGCCCTCCTGCTCGTTGCCGTGCTTGCTCTGGCGAGCCTGCTGGTGGGCGCGCGTCCGATCGCTCCTTCCATCGCGCTGGATGCGCTCTTCTCCTACGATGCGTCTTCCCCGGCCCACATCATCGTCAGGGACTACCGCCTTCCGCGCACGCTGCTCGCGCTGCTCTGTGGCGCGGCCTTCGGCGTGTCCGGGGCGCTGATCCAGGCGGCGACGCGCAATCCCTTGGCCGATCCGGGCATTCTCGGCGTCAACGCGGGCGCGGCCTTCTTCGTGACGGTCGCCGTCGGCCTGCTCGGCTGGCAAACGATCGATGCCTATCTGTGGGCGGCGTTCCTCGGGGCGATCGTCGTGACGCTCGCCGTCTATGCGCTGGGCGCGGCCGGGCGCGTCGGCGCGACGCCGGTGCGGATGGTGCTTTCCGGCGTGGCGCTGTCGGCGGTGCTCGGCGGCATCGGCTCGGCGGTGACGCTGCTCGATCCGCAGGCTTTCGATGCGTTGCGCATGTGGTCCATCGGCTCGGTCGCCGGGCGTGACATGCATATCGTCGCCGCCGTTGCGCCCTTCATCGTGGCGGGACTCGTGATCGCGCTTGCCGCCGCGCGTCCGCTCAATGCCGTGGTGCTCGGTGACAGCCTCGCCCGCGCGCTCGGGGCCGATGTGCTGCGCGCGCGCATCATCGTGGTGATCGCCGTCACGCTCCTTTCCGGCGCCGGCACGGCCGCGGCCGGTCCGATCGGCTTTATCGGACTGATGGTGCCCCATGTCGTGCGCTGGCTCACGGGGCCGGACCAGCACCGTATCATTCCGCTCACCATGGTCTTCGGACCGGTCTTGCTTCTCGTCGCCGATATTGTCGGCCGCCTCGTGCTCCATCCCGGCGAGATCGAGGCGGGCATCGTCACCGCCTTTCTCGGTGCGCCGGTGCTCATCCTGCTGGCACGGCGCGGCGAGGCGCGCGGCCTGTGAGGCGGAGCCGGTCGTCCTCCATCGGCTTCGGCCGCCCCGTGCTTGCCGTCAGGGCTTTCGGCGGCCGGCTGTCGTTCCTTCTCGATCTGCGTGCGCTCTCCATCGGTCTTGCGCTTCTCCTGCTGGCGCTCGCCGCCGCCGCGATCTCGCTTGCGAGCGGCGCCTATGCCGTCGCCCTCGCCGATGTGGGCCGCGCGCTTCTCGGCGAGGGCGAGGAGATGGCCCGCATGATCGTCACCGAATGGCGCCTGCCGCGCGCAATGCTTGCGCTGCTCTTCGGCGGGGCGCTGGGTTTGAGCGGGGCGATCTTCCAGTCGCTGACACGCAATCCGCTCGGCAGCCCGGACGTCATCGGCTTCGCCGCCGGTTCCTATACCGGCGCGCTGGTGGTGATCCTCCTCCTGTCGGGCGGTTACTACGAGACGGCGGCGGGCGCGCTGATCGGCGGTATCGCCACGGCGCTCGCCGTCTATCTGCTGGCCTGGCGCCGCGGCGTGAAAGGGTTCCGGCTGATCATCGTCGGCATCGGCGTCTCGGCGATGCTCGGGGCGTTCAATGCCTGGATGATCCGGCAGGCGGACCTGAAGGTGGCGCTCGGCGCCGCCGTCTGGGGCGCGGGCTCGCTGAACGGCCTCGGCGTCGAGCAGCTCGTGCCTGTCCTCCTCGTCCTGTGCCTCATCGTGCCGCCGACGCTGTTCCTTGCACGGCCGATGCGCCAACTCGAGATGGGCGACGACGTGGCCATGGCCTCCGGCGTCAATGCCAACCGGGTCCGTCTGTGCCTGATGGTGCTTGGTGTCGCGCTCACGGCCACTATCACGGCCGCCGCCGGGCCCATCGCCTTCATCGCCCTTGCCGCCCCGCAGATCGCACGGCGGCTGACCCGCTCGGCCGGCGTGGCGCTCCTGCCCTCGGCTCTGACGGGCGGCTTCCTGTTGTCCGCTGCCGACTGGGCCGCCCAGCACGCCTTCACCGCGCAGCTTCCCGTCGGCGTGATGACCGTCAGCATCGGCGGTCTCTACTTCCTCTGGCTCATCATCCGGGAGGGCCGCAAATGACGACCGACCGCCTTCACGCCCGCAACCTCACGCTTGCCTATGAGGAACGGACGATCTCGCGGGATCTTTCCGTCACCATTCCCGACGGATCCTTCACCGTCATCGTTGGGCCGAATGCCTGCGGCAAGTCCACTCTGCTGCGCGCCCTGTCGCGGCTGCTCGTTCCCGTAAGCGGAAGCGTCATCCTCGACGGCCAATCCATCGTCGCGCTGTCGTCCAGGGAGGTCGCCCGCCGGCTCGGCCTCCTGCCGCAGAGCGCCGTCGCGCCCGAGGGCATAACGGTTGCCGATCTGGTGGCGCGCGGACGCTATCCGCACCAGACGTTCCTGCGGCAATGGTCGCGGGCGGACGAGGCCGCCATCGTCGCGGCGATGGAGGCGACGCATGTCGCCGATCTTTCCAGCCGCCTTGTGGACGAACTCTCCGGCGGCCAGCGGCAGCGCGTGTGGATCGCCATGGTGCTCGCCCAGGAGACGCCGCTCCTGCTGCTCGACGAGCCCACCACCTTTCTCGACATCGCCCACCAGATCGAGATGCTCGATCTCCTCGCCGACCTCAACGCCGAAGGCCGCACTGTCGTCGCCATCCTGCACGATCTCAACCACGCCTGTCGCTATGCCTCCCACCTCATCGCCATGAAGGACGGGTGCATTCTCGCCGAGGGCGGGCCGGAAGAGATCGTCACCGAAGGCCTCGTCGAGGACGTCTTCGGCCTTTCCTGCCTCGTTGTCGACGATCCCGTCTCCGGAACTCCCATGATCGTGCCCAGGGGGCGGGATAGACAAAATCGCGCCACGGAGCAAAAGCCTGTGACGCGCGTCGGCGGGTCGAGATAATCATCGCCACTAAGTCAAATACCGAAAGCGCGCCTGCCGATGTCAGCCCTTCTGAAGCGTTTTGCGTCCTACTATCGTCCGCACCGCGGCCTGTTTGCGCTGGACTTCTCCTCGGCGGTCGTCGCCGGCCTCCTGGAGCTCGCCTTTCCCGTCGCCGTGACGCTGTTCATCGACCGCCTGCTGCCGACCGGCCGCCTCGACCTCGTCGCGCTCGCGGCCCTCGGCCTCTTCCTCATCTACCTCGTCAATGCCGGCCTGCAGGTCATCGTCACCTACTGGGGCCACATGCTCGGGGTGCGCATCGAGGCGGAGATGCGCCGCAAGGCCTTCGACCACCTGCAGAAGCTCTCCTTCGGCTTCTTCGACAACCAGAAGACCGGCCATCTCGTGGCCCGGCTGACCAAGGATCTCGAGGAGATCGGCGAGGTCGCCCATCACGGGCCGGAAGACCTCTTCATCGCCGTCATGACGCTCGTCGGCGCCTTCGTGCTGATGCTGTGGGTGCATGTGCCGCTCGCCTTGATCACCGCCGTCATCGTGCCGCTGACGGCCTTCGTCACCACCCATTACGGCGCGCGCATGACCACGACCTGGCATGCGCTCTACGGCCGCGTCGCCGATTTCAACGCCCGCATCGAGGAGAATGTCGGCGGCATCCGCGTCGTGCAGGCCTTCGCCAACGAGGACCACGAGCGTAAGCTGTTTGCCGAGAGCAACCGGAACTACCTCGTCACCAAGCTCCAGGCCTACAGGGTGATGGCGGCCTCCATGTCGCTCTCCTACCTTTCCATGCGCTTCGTGCAGGTGGTGGTGATGCTGGCCGGCGCCTGGTTCGTCACGCGCGGCGAGCTTTCGGCCGGCGGCTTCGTCGGCTTCCTGCTCCTGGTCGGCGTGTTCTTCCGGCCGATCGACAAGATCAACGCGATCATCGAGACCTATCCCAAGGGCATCGCCGGCTTCACGCGCTACACGCAGTTCCTCGACACGGAGCCGGACATCCGGGACCGCGAGGATGCCAGGGATGTCGGGCGCCTTGCCGGCGATATCGAATATCGCGCCGTCAGCTTCGGCTACGGTGCCGACCGGCCGGTCTTCGGCGGGCTGAACGTTTCGATCGGGGCGGGTGAGACGATCGCCTTCGTCGGCCCGTCCGGCGCCGGCAAGACGACGATCTGCTCGCTGCTGCCGCGCTTCTACGAGGTCGCATCGGGCGCGATCACCATAGACGGCATCGACATCCGCGACATGACGCTGCGGTCGCTGCGCTCGAACATCGGCATCGTGCAGCAGGACGTGTTCCTGTTCGCCGGCACGATCCGCGAGAACATCGCCTATGGAAGGCTGGAGGCCAGCGAGGCGGAGATCCTCGATGCGGCGCGCCGGGCGCGCCTCGACGACGTGATCGCCAACCTCGCCGACGGTCTCGACACGGTCGTCGGCGAGCGCGGCGTCAAGCTCTCGGGCGGCCAGAAGCAGCGCCTCGCCATCGCCCGCATCTTCCTGAAGAACCCGCCGATCCTGATCCTCGACGAGGCGACCTCGGCGCTCGACACGCAGACGGAGCGGGCGATCCAGCAGTCGCTCGCCGAGCTCTCGGCCGGCCGCACCACGCTGGTCATCGCCCATCGCCTCGCGACCATCGCGAACGCCGACCGCATCCTCGTCGTCGACGACGGCCGCATCGTCGAAAGCGGCAGCCATGCCGAGCTCATGGCCAGAAAGAATGGTCGTTATCGGGGTTTCCACCTGACTCAGGCGGCCGGTTAGGGCAGTCCTTCCTTGCTCAGAAAGGGATGAAGCTAGCCTGATTTAGTCGCTGAAAACGGAACTACCAGCAGCTGAATAGGCGAGGCCCTTGGTTCGAATCCTTTCAAGAACGGGGCTATTTTTCCGGGCCGACGAGGCTGAGCTTGCGCAGCACTTCGCGCGGCGCCGGCATGCGCCAGACGGTCTGGAAACATTCCACGACATTGCGCGCCGTGACGGCAAGGCCGGGCAGCGCGACCCAGGCGGGGGCTAGCCGGCCGAGGAGAGCGGTCACGACTATGGAAGCGGCGGTTTCGCCCTGCCGGAAGGGTTGCTGGGCGGCGATCGCAACGAGCGGTTCACTGGCGGCGAGGCCGATTGCAGCCTCCTGGCCAAGGTCCACCGTCGCCATCGAAATCCTGCGGCCCATCGCTTCGAGAACCTGGGCGGCGGTCATTGCCGGCGTGTCCCAGACGACGAAGAGGCCGGCAAGCCCGGGATGGGCTTCGGCAAGGTTTCGCGTGGTCTTGGCGACTTCTGAAAGGGCAGGGAACCGCCGCATACGCAGCGTCACATCCGGACGGTTGATCTGCATCCATTTGACGAAGGCGATTTCGCGCTCGTTCGTTGCAAAGAAGTCGGCGTCATAACCGAGTACGCCAACCTCCGCACCATCAGGCAGATGAGGCGACAATCCTTCCGCCGCAATCTTGCCGAGCCCGAAATTGTCCGCCGAGACGAGCGAGATATAATCCTTGCCCGGAAGAAGGCCGGTCGGCACGTTGTCGAGCAGGACGAGCTTTATGCCGGCCGCCGCGACGCGCGCATGCGCTGCTGCCACTTTGGAATTCGCGACGGGCAGCGAGATGATGGCGTTCGGCGCCTCGCCGATCAGCCGCTCCAGCGCCTCGATCTGCACCTCCGGCGTGAAGGCGCAATCGACCACGTCGATGACCGCGACCCCGCAATTGCCGAGCATGCCGACAATGCCGGAGAGCTGCTGTTTGGCCCAGTCGCTGGCAAGCGTGTGGAGCACGATCGCGACACGGAAGCCGCTTGCCCGTGCGCGCGCCATGTCTTCCGGCAGCAGCAGCACCCGCTCGGGTGCCGATGCCCGCTCGCCGTGAGGGCCGAGACCAGTAATCGCCATTGCTTCCTCCTCAAACATCCGGCGGCCGCAGGCTGTTTCCCTCCATGGTCTTCCTCCGGGCAATCTCGTCCTTCACCTGCTGGAAGAGCGGATGCGCCTGGGGCCGGCCGGCCATGATCCAGTCCCTCAGCATGGCAGGGGCGAACAGGCCTTCCGTCGCGACGATCGCGGCCCCGACAAGCCCTGACGAACTGCCCATCTGCGAGCGGATGATCTGCAGGTCCCGGCTCACCAGCGGATGGCAGGCGCCGTAGATCGCCTCGCGCGCGGCGGCAAGAAGGATGTCGTTCGTCTGGGCGATCGAACCCGACAGCACGATGAGTGCCGGGTTCAGCATGTTGGCCAGCGTCGCGACCACCTGACCGATCAGCCGGCCGCTCTGCGCGAGAATATCGATCGCCGCGGCGTCGCCCATTTGAGCAGCCTGCGCGACTTCGAGGGCTGTGATGTCGCTACCGCGCCGCATATGCTCGGCAAGGATAGGGCTCGCGCCATGCTCGGCCGCCACCTTGCCGTCCTGGGCGATGTGGTCGGAACCGGCCATGGCTTCCAGCGTGCCGGTCCTGTCGCCCACCGTCACGGGAACGGAACCGATAAGGCCAACGGCGCCCTGCGCGCCGCGAAACAGCGCGCCGTCGTTTGCAAGACCGGCGCCGATGCGTTTGCCCACCTTGACGAACAGCATGGTGTTGCGGCCGCCGCCAGCGCCGGCATGGAGTTCGCCCATCGTCATCGTCTCGACACTGGAGCGCAACCAAACCGGAGCGTCGAAGGCCGCGATGAGCGTCTCGACCAGCGGGAAGCTCTCCCAGCCGGGCAGGACCCCGGGCGTGCTGCGCTGGAAAAGCGCTTCACCGCCATCCGGCACCGCACCGGGTACGGAAATGGAAATGCCATAGAGCTGCGGATCCGCCTGCCGCTCGAGAATCCAGCGGAAAAGCGTGATCAGTCGCTCTGCCAGGGCGGAAACCGGCTGGGCCAGCTCGGCTGCCTCATGATGCTCCATGAGCAGGGATCCGGCGAGATCGGCGACGCCGACGCCGATGGCGGTCTGGTCGAGCGTCGCAACGAGAATGCGGCCGCGATCTGCCGCAAACCGCACGAGGCGCGGCGCGCGGCCGCCGGTGGGGGTGCCGAGCTCGCTTTCATCGATGAGGCCCAGTTCGCCGAGCGTTCCGAGCCGATCCGCGACGACGGCGCGCCCAAGCTCGCTGTGGCGTTCGATTTCCTGGCGGGTGGTGGCCTGTTCGGTGCGAACGAGGTTGAGGATGTCGACGAGGCTGGGGGCAGCGGTTTCGGAGACGCGCGGACGGCCTTTGCGGCGGGGATATCCATCAGTTTGCGCGGTCGCCGTCGTCGGCATGGGTTTTCCTTTCTGGCGGCTTCGCCTTCTTTCCCTTGATAATGCCGCTTGTTTCGACTGGCAACATCGAACTTTTGCATTAAATCAGCAAAAGTATTGATAGATATGCGCATAAATAATTGACATCAGGTTTTTCACGCCGTAAGACGGTCTGCAGTCGCGACGATCACTGGGAGGAGGCGCCGATGTCGAACTTCAAGCTCGCCTATCATGCGAACTGCTGGGGCAATCTCGGCGGGGATGCAGTCGGCGTAACCTCGATCACCAATCTCGCTTACCGCACCTTCGGTGACATGCGTCGTGCCTTCGCCGACATTGCCGCGGCAGGCTACGAGGGCGTCGAGCTCTTCGACGGCAACCTTCTCGATTTCAGCACTGACGACATGCGCTCCCTGCTCGCCGATAATGGGCTCGCGCTGGTGGCGACCTATGCCGGCGGCAATTTCGTCTTCGACGATATCCTGCCGGAGGAACTGGCCCGCGTGGTGCGCGCCGCGGATCGCGCCGCCGAACTCGGAGCACCCCATCTCGTTGTCGGCGGCGGCGCCAAGCGCTTCGACGGTATCCGCGAGGCGGACTATCACAAGCTCGCGGCCGCGCTCGACCGGGTGAAGGAGATCGCCGAGGCGCGCGGTCTCACCGCCCATTATCACCCCCATCTTTCGACAATCGTCGAGGGGCCGGCGGATGTGCGCAAGATCTTCGGGCTAACCGGCATCCATTTCTGCCCGGACACGGCCCATCTCGCGGCCGCTGGCGGTGATCCGGCCGCCCTCATTCGCGAGCATGCGGCGCGCATCTCCTATGTCCATCTCAAGGGTTTCCAGAAGGAGCCCTTCACCTTCACGCCCATCGACCGTGGCGACGTCCCGACGGACGGGATCATCGCAGTCCTTCGGGAGACCGGCTTTGCCGGCTGGGTTTGTACCGAACTCGATTCCTGGCCTGATCCGCTTGAGGGAGCGAAAGCGAGTATGGCCTATCTTAAATCGGCCTGACGGCCGCGACCGGGGCGGGAGCCCCACTTTCGGGAGGAGAAAGTGATGATGACGAGACGATTCCTGTTGGGTACGGCCGCCGTGCTGGCGCTTGCTCTTGCCTATTCTGCACCGGCCTCGGCCGATCCGGACACCGCGCTCGCGGAGCTCCAGAAGACGGTCCTCTCCAAGGGGCCTTCTGGCGAAGACCCGTCGCCGGCGTCCGATGTCACGCTGAACGACGAGGAACTCGCCAAGATCAAGGGCATGAACGCGACGGCGGCGATCGTCATGCATTATGGCGGCAACGACTGGTCGCGCGCCCAGGTCAACGGTCTGCAAACCCAGTTCGCCGCGATGGGCATCAAGGTTCTTGCGGTGACCGATGCGGGCTTCAAGCCGGAAAAGCAGGTCGCCGATATCGAGACGATCATGGCGCAGAAGCCGAGCGTCATCGTCTCCATCCCGACCGATCCGACGGCGACGGCCGCAGCCTACAAGGCGGCGGCGGAGGCCGGCACCAAGCTCGTCTTCATGGACAACGTGCCGACCGGCTTTGTGGCCGGGAAGGACTATGTGTCGGTCGTCTCGGCAGACAATTACGGCAATGGCGTCGCCTCGGCTCATCTAATGGCGAAGGCGCTGAACGGCGAGGGCGATATCGGCCTGGTGTTCCACGCCGCCGACTTCTTCGTCACCAAGCAGCGTTACGAAGCCTTCAAGGCAACGATCGCCGCCGACTACCCCAACATCAAGATCGTCGCCGAGCAGGGCATCGGTGGACCGGATTTCTCAGGCGACGCCGATAAGGCGGCGTCTGCGATCCTCACGTCCAACCCGAACATCAAGGGCATCTGGGCCGTCTGGGACGTGCCGGCAGAAGGTGTGATCTCGGCCGCGCGTGTCGCCGGTCGCGACGACCTCGTCATCACCACCATCGACCTCGGCGAGAACGTGGCGATCTCGATGGCCCAGGGTGGTTTCGTCAAGGGGCTCGGTGCGCAGCGGCCCTATGATGCCGGCGTGGTCGAGGCCAAGCTCGCCGGCTATGCGCTGCTCGGCAAGGAAGCCCCCGATTTCGTCGCACTTCCCGCTCTTCCGGTGACGCGGGAGACTTTGCTCGACGGCTGGAAAGCGGTCTATTCCAGCGAAGCGACCGACAACATCAAGACGAGCCTCGGCCAGTGATGATGGCAGGCACGGGGCATGATCATGCTCCGTGCCGCATGGAGTGAGCCGGCTCAGGCCGGCAGATGGAACGCGGCTTGCCTTAGCCGCTATCGTTCAGGAGAAACCCGATGACCAAAGTGATGAACGTCGCCATGATCGGCGGCGGCTTCATGGGCAAGGCGCATGCCATGGCCTATGCCTCCATGCCGATGTTCTTCTGGCCCGCACCGGCCATCCCCCATCGCAAGGTCGTCGTCGACGTGACGGACGGCATGGCGGAGGAAGCACGCCGCCGCTATGGTTTCGAAGAGGCATCCTCGGACTGGCGCGCTGTCGTCAACCGTCCGGATATTGATGTCGTCGACATCTGCACGCCCAACAATGTGCATGCCGAAATCGCCATCGAGGCGGCGAAGGCCGGCAAGCACATCATCTGCGAGAAGCCGCTCGCCCGCACGGTCGAAGAGGCGAGGGCGATGCATGACGCGGTGAAGGCTGCCGGCGTCATCCACATGGTCGCCTTCAATTATCGCCGCACGCCGGCCGTCGCACTCGCAAGGAAATATATCGAGGAAGGCCGCATCGGCCGTATCCTGAACTTCCGCGGCACCTATTTGCAGGACTGGTCGGCCGATCCGGATTCACCGCTCTCCTGGCGCTTCCAGAAGAAGATCGCCGGCTCCGGCTCGGTCGGCGACATAGCCACCCATGTGGTCGATCTCGCCCACTATCTTGTCGGACCGATCGCCGAGGTGAGCGCGCTCACCACCACCTACAACAAGACACGCCCCCTCCAGCAGGGCGGCGTCGACAAGCTTGGCGCGGCGGAAAAAGCCAAGGATGCGGAACGCGGCGAGGTGGATGTCGACGACGAGGTCGTCTCCATGCTGAAATTCGAGGGCGGCGCGATCGGAAGCCTGGAAGCGACCCGCAACGCCTATGGCCGCAACAACTTCATCACGCTGGAGGTCCACGGTACCAAAGGCTCGATCCACTTCAACTACGAGCGCCGCGACGAACTGCAGGTGATGTTCGCCGACGACCCGGCCGATGCCCGCGGCTTCCGCACCGTCTATACGGGTCCGGCACATCCCTATGGCAATGGTCTCTGGCCGATCCCCGGCCTCGGCATCGGTTATTCGGAGACGAAGATCGTCGAATGCTACGATTTCTTCTCGGCCATCGCGAAGAACCGGCTGCCGAGCCCGAACTTCGAGGATGGCCTGTTGACGGAACTCGTCGCCGACGCCCTTATCCGCTCGGGTGAGACGGGACAGTGGGAGAAGGTGGGATGACTGCGAGCGCCGCTGCCGTCCGCATGACCGGCATAAGCAAGGCCTTCGGTGGGGTGCGCGCGTTGGACGACGTTTCCTTCGAGGTCTTGCCCGGCGAGGTTCATGCGTTGCTCGGCGGCAACGGCGCCGGCAAGTCGACGATCCTAAAGGTCTTGAACGGGGTGCATCGCCCCGATCAGGGCGCAATCGAAGTCGGCGGCGTGCCCCTGACCACACATACGCCGGAGGCGTCGCGTGCCGCCGGCATCGCGATGAACTACCAGGAAATGAGCCTGGTTCCGACTTTGACGGTCGCCCAGAACATCTTCCTGACGCGGGAATGCCGTGACGGCATGGGGCTCATTGACGACCGGGAAGCCGAGCGGCGCGCGGCGGACATTTTCGCGCTGCTCGAAGTCTTCGTCGATCCGAAAGCCGTGGTCGGGGATCTGGGGGCCGGCCAGAAGCAGCTCACCGAAATCGCCAAGGCGATCTCGCAGGACGCCAAGATTCTGGTTCTGGACGAGCCATCCACGGCGCTCGCCGTTTCCGATGTCGAGCGGCTCTTCGTCTTCCTGCGCAAGCTGAAGGCCAAGGGCGTGGCAATCATCTATGTCAGTCACCGCATGGACGAGATCGCCCGCATCGCCGACCGCGCCACGATTCTGCGCGACGGCCGGCATGTCATCACCGCGCCTCTTGGCGAGCTATCGATCGATACGATGATCGAGCACATCGTCGGCAGGCGCTCGAAAGGGCTCTCCGATGTCGAGCGCGGCCATTCCATCAGGGGCGAGGTGCTGCTGGAGCTCGACCATGTCAGCGGCGTTCACAAGCCGGAAGACATTTCCCTGACGCTGCATCGCGGCGAAGTGGTGGGGCTTGCCGGTCTGCTCGGCTCGGGCCGCTCGTCTCTGGCGCGGGTGATCGCCGGCATCGACCCGGCGGCCAAGGGTGAGATCCGTATCAAGGGCCGCCCCGTCACGATCCACAAGCCGGGTGATGCGATCGCCGCGGGTGTCGCGCTGGTGCCTGAGGCACGCGCAACGCAGGGCATCATTCCCGCCCATTCGGTGGCCTCCAACATGATCCTCGCCGTCATCGATCGGCTGTCCAAGGTCGGTCTCGTCGACACGAAGGCGGCAAACGCCCTGACCGACACGCAAATCGAGCGCCTGCGCGTGAAGACGGCGAGCCGCGACCATGCCGTCTCGACGCTTTCGGGCGGCAACCAGCAGAAGGTGGTCATCGGCAAGTGGCTCGCCACCGATGCGGACATCCTCATCCTCGACGAGCCGACGGCGGGCATCGATATCGGTTCGAAATCCGAGATCATCCGCCTGGTGCGTGAACTCGCTGCCGCGGGCAAGGGCATCGTCATGATCTCGTCGGAGCTTTCCGAATTGCTGACCGCCTGCGATCGCATTCTCGTCATGTCCGATGGGCGCGTGCACCAGGATCTGCCGCGCGAGGCGCTGGAGGATCCGTCCGTGCCCGCCGACGACCTTGCCCACCGTCTCCAGGCCGCCGAACAGCGCTTGCAGATCGAAATCCAGAAGGCCCTTTCGGTTCAGGAGGTTTCCCATGGCTAACGCCTTCTTCGCCAACTGGCGCCAGAACATCATCTATATCGGCTTCGTCGTCATTTTCCTCGTCTTCGCGGTGACGCTTGCTGACAAGGGGTTTCTCAACCCGAACAACCTGCTCAACATCGTGCGGCAGACGGCGATGATCGCCGTCATGGCGATTGCCATGACCTTCGTGCTTTCGGCCGGCGAGATCGACCTTTCGGTCGGCGCGGTCGCAGGCCTTTCGACCGTCACCGTCGCGATGGCGATCGCCGCAGGCGGCCCGCTCGTCGGCGTCGGTGCCGGCATCGCCACGGGACTTGCGGTCGGCATGTTCAATGGCTGGCTCACCACCCGCATCGGTATCCCGTCCTTTCTCACCACGCTCGCCATGATGGGCATCGCCAAGGGTGTCGCCATGTGGATATCGGCGACCGCGGCCGTGCCGATCCTGTCGCCCGGCTATTCCTGGCTGTTCGGCGGCGGTGACCTAGGGCCGGTGCCGGTGCTGCTTGTCTGGATGGCGGTGCTCGGCGGCATCGGACACATAGTATTGCGTCGTTCGGGCTTTGGCCGACGGGTGCTTGCGACCGGCGGCGGCGAGACGGCGGCGCGCTATTCCGGCATCGATACCAAGGCCATAAAGTTCAAGGTGCTGGTCATCTCGTCCTCGGCAGCAGCACTCGCCGGCATGCTTTATGCCGGGCGCCTGCAATCCGGCCGCTTCCAGCTCGGCGAGGGCGACGAGCTCTCGGTCATCGCCGCCGCGGTGCTTGGCGGTACCAGCCTGTTCGGCGGCAAAGGAACCGTCATCGGCACAATCGTCGGCGCATTGATGATTGGCCTCATCAACAACGGCCTCATCCTGATGGGCCTCGAATTCAGCCAGCAACTGATCGCCCGTGGCGGCATCATCATCCTCGCCGTCGCGCTCAGCCAGAAGAGGAGCTGAGGATGACCGTCACCGTCGTCGCCACGATTGTAGCCCGCCCCGAGATGCGCGAAGAGTTGTATCATCTGCTCGCCGCACAGGTGGCGCCGACGCGTGCCGAGGTGGGTTGCCTCAACTACGACTTCCACGTGGACGCAACCGATCCCTGCATCTTCGTGTTCTACGAGAATTGGAGAAGTGAGGCGGACTTGGGTGCTCACATGGCAATGCTGCATCTCAAGCCGTTGCTCGAGCAGGCTGAGCGGCTGGTCGCAAAGCCGATAGAGGTGCGCCGCTTGATAATGATCAGCAAAGAAGTTTGATTCATACAATTCCTGACAGGATATCGGTTCGTATTCCTTCAACGCTAATAAGACTCTACAAGCCTCTGTGCATTCAGGCCCCCGCAACCAAACAAAGCCCCGCCGTAACACGACGGGGCTTTTTTGCGTTCCGGCCCTCTCCCGTCAACCGCTAACCCGACAGCGCTTCCTCCCACCCCGAACATCCCAAAACATTGCAACGGGAAGGCAGGCGTGGCCTTGTTGCGTTCTCAACTCCAGGTTTGCGCGAGCGGGCAGGCCTCAGGTTACAGGGCTTGAGCTGAATGTCTCTTGCAACATCTCACGGTCTAGCGAAGGCGAGGCATCGGCCATCGTCGCGGAAAAATTGATGGGGACGCGTTTGGCCTGCCGGCCCTCATCGGCGATTGATTGTCCCGTGCATGCGAGGCCGTGTCGGCGCGGATGAGACGGGCGGCGCGGCGACCGTTCTGTTGAAAGTGCTTCGTCGTTTGCCCGCGGCCCGGCTTCCTTCCAAATCCGTATCCGCCGGCGTCTCGGCGGGTTCTACGCCATATGGAAGACCGGTTTGAGTGGCACGACATGCGGCTCGCCGCGGTCGTTGTACTGCATGATATCGGCCATGAAATCCCACCAGCGGCGGTTCACGTCCGTTTGCGGCAGCGCGTCCATGCTATGGTCGTCCGCCCGCACCAGCGTTGCGAAGAGGTGGTTTGTCTCCTCGTCCAGCCAGATCGAGTAGTCGGACACGCCGGCGTCGCGTAGGGCCTGGCTCAGCTCCGGCCAGATCTCGTCGTGGCGCTTCTTGTATTCGGCCGCCTGGCCGGGGTTGAGGATCATTCGGAAGGCGATGCGTTCGGGCATGACGGTTCCTTTCAAATCTGCGAGCGGATGCGGAGCTGGTCGAGGCCGACGGCGAGCAGCAGGACGGCGCCCTTGGTGACGTCCTGCCAGAAGCTCGAGACGTTGAGCAGGGTGAGGCCGTTGTTCAGCGTGCCGAGGATGAGCACGGCGAGCAGCGTGCCCCAGACCGAGCCGCGGCCGCCGAAGAGGCTGGTGCCGCCGAGGATGATGGCCGCGATGACGGTGAGCAGGTGCTTGCCGACGGCATCCGGGGCGGCGGCGCCGAGCATTGCGGCGACGACGATGCCGGCGAGCGCGCCGGAGACGCCGGAAAGGATGTAAAGCTTGATCTGCGTTCGATCGACCGGGATGCCCAGCATGCGGCTGGCGTCGGGATTGCCGCCGGAGGCGTAGATGTAGCGCCCGAAGGGCGTGAAGGCCATGACCCACCAGATGGCCGCGAAGAAGACCAGCATCAGGATCAGCGGCACCGGCACGCTGAGGATGCGGCCGGAGCCGATCCAGTTGAAGCCGGGGATGGCCAGCGGCTGGGTGAGGCCGCCGGTCAGCACCAGCGACAGGCCGGTGATGATGCTCATCGAGCCGAGCGTCACGATGAAGGGATTGAGCCTGAGACCGTTGGTCAGCATGCCGTTGCCCCCGCCGATCGCGCCGCCGGCGAGGATGGCGATGGCGCAGGCAAGCCAGATGTCGATGCCGGCGGCATAACACAGCGAGACGATGACGCCTGAAATCCCGGCCACCGCGGCGACGGAAAGGTCCAGTCCCCCGGCGATGATCAGCGGCGTGCCGGCCGCCGCCATCAGGCCGACGAAGGCCATGTTCGAACCGATGGACAGGAGGTTCTTGAAGGTCAGGAAGAAGGGCGAGAGGATGGTGAAGACCACCAGCAGCAGGAGGTAGATGACGAGCAGCATCGCCGTGCCCGCCCAGGACTTGCCGAGCAGGCTGCGCCCGGCCTCGGGCTTCGGTGCTTCGCTCTGGCTACCCACGGTCTTGGCCGTTTCCTCGGACATGGAATCCTCTTTCCTGACTTGGAGCATTTCCGGCGAGGCGGATCGCCCGAAAATGCTCTATCTCTTTGTTTTC
Organism: Shinella sp. WSD5-1; assembly: GCF_963942435.1. Lineage (GTDB taxonomy): Bacteria > Pseudomonadota > Alphaproteobacteria > Rhizobiales > Rhizobiaceae > Shinella > Shinella yambaruensis. Next base: position 66,094 of record NZ_OZ012596.1, on the reverse strand, counting down.
ACACAATCCCGACCGCAAACTCTCGCGGCCTCATGATGGAATTGCCCTAGATGGCTTCAGCGGCGGCCGGTTTGGAGGCGGCGTTCATCAGCATCGCGGCCGAGACCGGCGCCTCATAGGTCGCGGCGACGCGGCCGCCGTCCAGCACGACCGACCGGTCGGCGAGGCCCGCGACCTCCTCCGCATCCGAGGAGATCAGCAGGATGCCGAGGCCGTTATCGGCCATCTGGCGGATCTGCCGGTAGATTTCCGCCCGCGCGCCGACATCGACGCCGCGGGTCGGCTCTTCCAGGATCAGCGCCTTGAGGTCGCCGATCAGCCAGCGCGCGAGGCACACCTTCTGCTGGTTGCCGCCGGAGAGACTGCCGATCGCCTGTTCGGCGCCGCGCGCGCGGATGGCGAAACGCCGGATCCAGTCGTCGGCGGTGGCCGTTTCCGTCTTGCGCTGGACGACGAGCCCCTTAGTGAAAAGCGGCAGGTTGCAGACCGACATGTTCTCGCGCAGGCTCAGCATGGAGATGATGCCTTCCTGCTTGCGCTCGGCGGCGACCAGCCCGAGGCCGGCGGCAACGCCCGCCTCGGCATTGCGGATCGCATAGGGCCGGCCGTCGACGGTCGTGCGGGCGGCTCTTGCCTTGGGTACGGCGCCGAACAGGGCACGGCCGGCCATCTCGACGCCGGAGCCGATCAGCCCGTGCATGCCGGTGATCTGTCCCTTGCGGATGGTGAAGTCGACACCGTGCAGCCAACCGTCCACCGTCAGGCCTTCGACGGTGACGACGTCGGATGCGACGCCGGTCGAACGGGCAAAATCCGGATAGAGGTTTCCAACCCGGTTGCCGACGATCGCTTCCAGCACAGCATCGACATCGGTCTTCTTCGTCTCGAACCGGCCGGCATTGCGCCCGTCGCGCAGGACGACGATCTCATCGGAGATCTCGAAGACCTCCTTGAGGTAATGGGAGATGTAGACGACCGAGATCCCCTCTGCCTGGAGGCGGCGGACACATTGGAAGAGCATCTTCACCTCGGCGTCGGCGAGCGAGGCGGTGGGCTCGTCCATGATCAGCATCCGGGCGTTGCCGGCCATGGCGCGGGCGATCTCGACGATGCGCTGGACATGGTGCGAGACCGTGCCCATGCGGGTCTTCGGCGAAAGCCAGTCGAGGCCCATGCGCACCAGAAGCTCGGCGGCGCGGGCTTCCACGGCAGCCTTGTCCACCGTGCGCAGCGGGCCGGAGCCCTTTGTCGGCAACGCACCGAGCATGATGTTCTCCGCCACCGTCAGGTCCGGAAAGATCGACAACTCCTGCGGCAGCAGGCGGATGCCGCCGGCGATGGCGTCTGCCGGTGCGCGAAAATCGGCCGGCCGGCCGTCGATGCGGATCTCGCCGGCATCGCGCGTGTAATTGCCCGACAGAATCTTCATCAGCGTCGACTTGCCGGCGCCGTTGGCCCCGAGCAGGGCAACGACCTTGCCCTCGTCGACCCGAAGGGAGACATCGGACAGCACGGCGACACGGCCGAACGACTTGCCAATGCCGGTCATCTCAACAAGGCCTGCCATCCATTCCTCCCATGCGCGAAAGGGCGCGCGAAAACCGCGCGCCCGGCTGCATCGTCACTTGCTCGGGATCAGCGTCTCGTAACCCTTGAGCGATTCCTGCCCCTTCAGCGAAGCGAGATGGGCTTCGAATTCCGCCTGCGGGAAGGCATAGTCGAAGCCCGGCTTCTCGCCGCACTTGTAGTCCTTGTAGTACTCGCAGACATTGGCCTTGGTGATCATGACATGATTGACCAGCACGGCCGGCGGCAGTTCCTTGCCGGCGAGGGCCGCCAGCGCGATCGGGATGAGATAGTTGCCGTAGCGCTCGGGGAAGTAGCCGGTGGCAGCGACCAGTTCCGGCTCCTCGGCCAGCGCCTGGGTCTCGTCCGCGCCGTTGCCGACGGCGATGACGTCGGCCTCGCGGCCGGCCTGCTTGACGGCGCGCAGCATGCCGATCGCGGACTGGTCATTGATGGCGTTGATCATGATCGGCACGCCATCCGGAATGCGGCCGAGCAGGTTGGTCATCTGGGTGAAGGATTCCTGCAGCGTGTTCTTGGTGTCGATGCGCAGCATCTGTTCCTTGGGGAAATCCGGCACTGCCGACAGGAAGCCGGCCTGCTGGCCTTCGGTGCGCATCGCCGGGATCGCGCCCGACTGCGGCAGCTCGCCGATGACGTAATAGCCCTGCTTGACCTTGTCGGCGCCGAATTTCGCGATGGCCGCCTGTCCGAGATAGGAGCCACCCATGAAGCCGGACTTCGGGTTGTTGGCGCCGAAGAAGGTCGCGCCTTCCATCGGAATGTCGATGGCCGCGACCTTCACATTGTCCTGGTTGAAGACGTTCATCACCGTCGGGCCGAAATTCACGTCCGTCTGGAACTCGATGACATAGTCCACATTGCGCTGGACGAAGGACTGCGCATTGGCGAGCGCGGTCGGGCCGTCGAGCCGGTTGTCGGCGATGGTCAGTTCGACGCCGGCCGCATCGGCATTGGCCTGGATGCCTTTTTCGACCACGACACCGAAGGTCATGTCGCGCTGCAGGTTGGCAAAGCCGATGACATATTTGGAGCCGTTGCGCGGCGGGGTGACGGCGGTCGCGTCCTTCACCATAGCCTGCAGCTGCTCTGCGGAGAGCATCGCGCCATCGAAGCTCACAGGGTCAAATCCGTGGAAGTCCTCCGCCGCGGCGGTGCCTGCAATCGTCAGTGCGAGCGCGGTGGCCGAGGCCAGAGCCGCCAAATTCCATTTCATCATGTTCTCCTCCCTGAAAATGCCGATGGTCAATTGCATTGGTAAACTTGTCAAGCAAGTTTACTTGTCTGGATCATATGGCAAGCCGGTTCAGCACCGCTTCGTTGATGGTGACGCCGAGCCCCGGGCCGGCGGGCGCGGACATCTCGCCGCCGGCATGCCAGATGGGCTCCTCCACGAGCTCGTTCTGGACGACGACCGGAAAGGGTTTCAGCTCGAACAGGCGCGCCGTGCGCGAGGCCAGCGACAAGTGAAGGCTGGCGGCCGTGAGAATGGCGGTGCTCCAGGCATGGGCGTTGATGGTAATGCCGTTTGCCGCGCAGAGTGCGTCGATCATGCGAAAGCCCGTCACGCCCTCGGCGCGCGCCGGGTCGACGCCGAGAACATCGACCGTGCCCGTCTCGATCAGCCGTCTGTAGCCGCTCACCGTCCATTCCCGCTCGCCCGTGCCGATCGGCACGTCGACCGCGGCCTTCAGCGCGCGATAGTCCTCGATGAAGGTGGGATAGAAGGGTTCCTCGATCCAGCCGATGTCACACTCGGCCATGCGCCTGACGGTGGCGACGGCGGTCGCCACGTCCCATTTCACGCCGTTGCCGGCGTCCACGATGATCTCGAAATCCTTGCCGACGGCCCTGCGCAGGGCGCTGATGAAGGCGACGTCGTTATCCGGATCGCGGCCGATGTTCGACAGGCCCTTCTTGGCGAAGCCGAGCTTGACGCCCTTGAATCCCTGCTGCTGGAAGCCGGCGATCTCGGCCACGCAGTCCTCGATGGTCGCCTTGTTGACATGGCTGGAGGCATAGGCGGGCAGGGACGTCCGGGCATTGTCCGCAAGCAGCGCATGGAGCGACTTGCCCTGGCGCTTGCCGTCGATATCCCAGAGTGCCATGTCGAGCGCGCTGTAGGCGAAGCAGGCGATACCACCCTCGCCATACCACCAGCAATGCGCCCGCATGCGTTCCCAGGCCCCGCGCACGTCGATCTCGCCGGCCTCGACGAGCAGATCGCCGAGCGCTGCGATGATCGTCGCCGTCGCCTTGCAGGCCTCCGGCCACATGGCGATGCCTTCGCCCCAGCCGACGACGCCATCCACCGTCTCGACGCGAACCAGCGTCGTCATGCGCCGGTTGGCGAAGTCGTTCGGATCGGAATAGGCGATCACATAGGGTCGTACATGGCGGATGCGCATGATGGTTCCTCACGCGCCGTGCGGTTCTGCTCCTCACCCGCCGACGCTGGCGATTGACTAACACTATCTCTGCCATTACGTCAATAAGTGGTAAGGCCACTTGGCCACTTGACAAGATTGGGGACAAGATGCGCAGATGGTCTCCGGGAAGCATCGGGAGGAAGCAGCGTGCAGGAACGGAGCCTTTCGGGCGTCGAACCGGTCAAGAAGGCCGGGCTCACGGAAATCCTCGTGTCGCGGATTCTCGGCCTGGTGACGGCGGGCAATCTCAAGGCGGGCGATCACCTGCCGTCCGAGCGCAGCCTGGCGGAATCCTTTCAGGTCAGCCGCCCGACGGTGCGCGAGGCGGTGCGGGCGCTCGCCGTCCTCGGGGTACTGGAAATCCGGCACGGCGGCGGCATCGTCGTTTCGCAGTTGAGCGCGGCCGATCTCCTGAAGCCGCTGACCTTCTTCCTGACCCTGCAGAACACCGAGGTGGACAAGCTCTACGAGGCGCGCGAACTGATCGAGGGCGACATCGCGGCCCGTGCAGCGGTCAATGCGAGCGCCGAAGATGTCGCCTTTCTCGAAAGGTTGATCGCGGCGCAGGAGGCTGCGACGGAGACGCCCGTGCAGTACCGCGAGGTCGATACGGCGTTCCACCGGCGGCTTGCGGAGCTTGCCGACAACGAATTCCTCGCCCGCACCGCCGAGAGCCTGAACATCCTCGGCCTCGAGTTCCGCAAGGTCGCATCCGAGACGGCCGGGGTCATCAGCGGGTCGATCGCGGATCACCGGGCGATCGTGCAGGCGCTCCGGGAAAAGAACGCGGAGGCCGCGCGCGCCGCGATGGCCGCCCATATGCGCAATGTCCTGCGCTCGACGCGGGAATCGATGAAAGCCGGAGGCCGGGTATGACCGAACGTCGCTGGGGGCTGACGAAGCCCACCGAAGCCGATATCGCGAGAGGCGGGTTCTCCACGCCGTGGGATGCGCCCTTCATTCCGCCGTTCCCCTTCCGGTTCCGCGATTGCGAGATCCTGACCGTCTTCTACCGCACGGATCCCGCTGCGGCCGCCTTCCTCGCCCCGCCGCCGGTCCGCGCGGCCGGCGATGTCGTGGCGATCCATCTCTACAAGATGAACGATACGGACTGGATCGGCCCCTACCATGAATGCAACGTGATGTTCGGTGCGGAGGTCGCCGGCCGGGCCGGGGCCTATTCGCCCTATCTCTTCCTGCATTCGGACGGCGGCGTGTCGCACGGGCGTGAAATCCACGGCCAGCCGAAGAAATATGCCAATCCCTCGCTGGAGTTCCGCGGCGATCTCATTGTCGGTACGGTCGAGCGCAACGGCATCGATGTCGTCACCGTGACGACGCCCTACAAGCAGCGCCAGGTCGATCCGGCCGAGATGCGCCGGCATTTCGATTTCGGCACCAACCTCAACCTCAAGGCGATCGACCATATCGACGGCCGGCCGGCGATCCGGCAGATCACCTCGCGCAAGCTGACGGACGTTGCCGTGCGCGAATGCTGGGTCGGACCGGCGACCGTCGAGCTTCGGCCCAACGCGCAGGCGCCGGTCTACCGCCTGCCGGTGGTCGAGCCGATCGAGGCGTTCTTCTGGAAGGCCGACTTCACGCTGGTGAGCGGCGAGGTCATCCACGATTACCTCACCAAGGCATGACCATGAACAAGCGCAAAGTCGTCGTCACCGATTACACGTTCCCGGCGCTCGCGCAGGAAGAGGCGGCGGCGATCGCCTCCGGCGCGGAGTTTTTCGCCTGTCAATGCCGTACGGCGGACGAGGTGGCCGAGGCGGTGCGCGGGGCGGATGTCGCCGTGGTGCAGTTCGCGCCGCTGACCGCGCGGGCGATCGAGGGATTGGCCAAGGGGGCGGCGGTCATTCGCTACGGCATCGGCTTCGACAATCTCGATATACCCGCCGCCAATGCGCGCGGCGTGCCGGCCGGCTACGTGCCGGACTATTGCATCGACGAGGTGGCCGATCACACCGTGGCGCTGATCCTCACGCAATTGCGCAAGGTCGTGCGGCTGGACGCCAGCATCCGCGCCGGCGAATGGGCGGCGGTGGCCGTGGCCAGGCCCCTTGCCGCCTATCGCGAGACGACGGTCGGCTTCCTTGGCTTCGGCCAGATCGCGCGGGCCGTCGCCGACCGGCTGCGCCCCTCCGGTTTCCGGTTCCTGGCGGCCGATCCCGTGCTGGATGCAGCAACCGCGAAGGACCTCGGCGTCGAGCTGGTCGATCCGGAAACCCTCGTGGAACGCGCCGACGTCCTGAGCCTGCATGCGCCCGGCACGCCGCAGACGACGAAGTTCGTCAATGCCGGGCGGCTGGCCCGCATGAAGCCCAATGCCTTCATCGTCAACACGGCGCGCGGCGTGCTGGTCGACGAGGCGGCGCTCGCCGAGGCGCTGAAGGCCGGCAGGATCGCCGGGGCGGCGCTCGATGTCTTCGAGATCGAGCCGCTGCCGCCGGAATCGCCCCTGCGGGATGCGCCGAACCTGATCCTGACGCCGCATGCGGCCTGGTATTCCGCGGCGGCAATCGAGGCGCTGCAGGGGCTCGTCGCCGACGATATCCGCGCCCATCTCGCCGGCCGGCCGCTGCGCCGGCCGGTGCCCGGCTCAAAGACGTGAGCGAGGAGGAGAAAATGCCCGACACGGTCAATATCGGCGTCATCGGGGCCGGCTGGTGGGCCACCCTCAGCCATATCCCGGCGCTGATCGCCAATCCGCATGTCGATATCGTCGCCATCAATCGCCCCGATGCGGACGGGCTCGAGACGGTTTCGAAAACCTTCGGCCTGCCGCACGCCTATCTCGACGCGCGCGACATGCTCGAGAAAGAAACGCTGCACGGCGTCGTCGTCGCCTCGCCGCATGTGCTGCATGCCGAACATGCGACGCTTGCGCTGGAGCGCGGGCTGAAGGTGCTGATCGAAAAGCCGATGGCCACGACCGCCGCCGATGCGCGCGCCCTCGTCGCGCTGGCAGAGGCCCGGGGCGGCGAGATCATCATGCCCTATGGCTGGAACTACAAGGCGATGACCGACGCTGCGCACCGGCTGATCCGCGAGGGCTGGGTCGGCGAGGTTCGCCATGTCGTCGCGCAGATGGCTTCCGCGCTCGCCGATCTCTTCGGCGGCGAACCGATGGTCGAGACGAAGGATCACCTGTTCCGCCCGCCGGCTTCGACCTGGGCCGATCCCAAACGCTCCGGCGGCTATGGCTGGGGCCAGCTGACGCACGGGCTGGGCGCGGTGTTCCGCCTGGTCGACCTCGCACCGGCCCGGGTCTTCGCGAAGACGGGGCTGTCGCCCGCCGGCGTCGATTTCTACGACGCCGCGGTGGTGGAGCTCGCCAACGGCGCGACCATGGTGCTGTCGGGCTCGGCCACCGTGCCGAAGGCGCGGAGTTTCCAGCTCGATATCCGCGTGTTCGGCACTGAGGGCATGCTGTTGTTCGATATCGAACGGGCGCGCGTCGAGGCCGTGCGCCATGATGGCAGGACCCATGTCGAGACGCTGGAGGCCGATGCCGGTGCTTATGAACAGGTCGAGCCGATCACCCGGCTGGTCGACCTGTGCCGGGGCCGGGATGTCGTCAATCCGGCCGATGGGGTGATCGGCGCGCGCGCGACGGCCGTGCTCGACGCAATGTACCGCTCCGCGAAATCCGGGCGGATGGAGGAGGTATGACGATGAAACTGAGCATCACGAGCTGGTCCTTCCCGCTGCTGACACTGGACGAGGTGGGCGCCGTTGCGCGCGCGATCGGCATGGAAGGCCTCGATATCGGCTATTTCTACCGCTCGGCCCTCGACAAGGCGCGCCTGCTGGCGGAGCCGGAGGCCTATGGCCGCGAGATCGCTGCAAGGCTGCCCTTGCCGGTGTCCAACCTCTATCATCTGTTCGGCTCCTCGCCGGCCGAGCGCAATCTCGCCCTGCCGGATCACCGTGCGGAGAACCTTGCCGATTTCCGCAAGGTGCTCGCCTTCTGCAAGGCGGCGGGGGCGCCGACCGTCTTCATCCTGCCGGGCATCATCAACGGCGCGCAGACGCGGGCGCAGGCGCTGAACGAAACGGTGGAATCGCTGAAACCCCTGATCGAGGCGGGGCAGGAGGCGGGCATCGACGTCTGCGTCGAGCCGCATGTGCATTCCTATCTGGAGACCCCGAGCCTGACCGCCGAGATGTGCACGCGCGTGCCGGGCGTCAAGCTGGCGCTCGATTACGCGCACTTTGCCGTCTCCGGCTACCGGCAGGAGGAGATCGACGTGCTGATCCCCTGGCTCGGCCACGCCCATCTGCGCCAGGCCCGGCCGGGCGCGCTGCAGGCCAAGATGGAGCAGGGAACGCTGAATTTCCCGGCCATGTTCGCCACGTTCAGGCAAAGCGGCTTTGCCGGCTACGTCGCCAGCGAATATGTCCATCAGGACTATTTCGACACGGTGCACGACGACGTGATGTCCGAGACGATCAAGATGCGCGACCTCTTCTTTGCCTGGAGAAAAGCATGAGCGGCAAGGCAGTCATCGTCACGGGCGGCGCCGGCGGCATCGGGCTTGCCGTCGCCACCCGGCTGAAGGCCGACGGTTTTGCCGTCGTCATCGCCGACCGCGATGCGGATGCGGCACGCCAAGCGGCAGCCGGCATCGGCGCGGACTGGCGCGTGCTCGATATCGCGGAGGAAGGCTCGGTCGTCGCCACGGTCGGCGAGGTGGCGCAGGCCCATGGCGGGCTGGCCGCCGTCATCAACAATGCCGGCGTGCACATGCAGAGCCTGGTGGTCGAGACGAAGGTCGAGGACTGGGACCGCATCCACACGGTCAATGCCCGCGGCACCTTCCTGATGTGCCGCGAGGCGGCGCGCGTGATGGGGCCGCAGGGCGAAGGCCAGATCGTCAACATCGTCACCCGGCTCGGCTACGGCAATCCGTTCTCCTCGGTCTACATGTCCTCGAAGAATGCGGTGGCGGCGCTGACGCAGTGCTTGGCGGTCGAGATGGCCGCGACCGGCGTGCGGGTGAACGCCGTCGCCCCCGGCCATGTCGGCGTCGGCACGGGCATGGAGGCGGCGTTCCGCAAGAAGGCGGAAAAGCTCGGCAAGGACTGGGATTCTTTCGAAAAGCAGGTGATCGGCTCCATTCCGCTCGGGCGCTGGTGCAAGCCGGAGGACGTGGCCGGCGCGGTTTCGTGGCTGCTCGGCCCTGATGCGGACTTCGTCACCGGCGAGGTGATTTCCATTACCGGCGGCTTCCAGGCTTATGGCATTTCGCCGGATCGCCAGACCGTGCTCAACGCCATCGAGGCTGCATCATGACCATTGATCTTGCAGGCAGAACGGCGATCGTCACCGGCGCGCGCCACGGTCTCGGCGCTGCGACGGCGATCGCCCTGGCCGGGGCCGGTGCGCACGTCGCGGTCTGCGGCCGGCGCGCCGGCGATTGCGTCGCGGTCGTGCAGGCGATCGAGGAGGCCGGCGGACGGGCGCTGGATGCGGCGCTCGATGTCGCCGATCTCGCCAATGTCAAAAGCCGGGTGGCGGAGATTGCCGACCGGCTCGGCGGTCTCGATGTCGTCGTCAACAATGCCGCGACGATCGAGCCGATGTCGCCGGTCGCGGCGCTCGACGCGGAAAAATTCGATCTGGCGATGCGGGTGAACGTGTCGGGTGCCGCCGCCGTCGTGACGGCCGCCTGGCCGCGCCTTGCCGGGCATGGGCGGATCGTCAATCTCCTGTCCGGTGCCGCGGTGCGGCCGCTGCATGGCTGGGCGGCCTATTGTTCCGGCAAGGCGGCGCTCTTGATGCTGACGCGTGCCATCGACGCCGAAGGCAAGGCCGAGGGCATCCGCTGCTTCGGCATCGCTCCCGGCCTGGTCGACACGGCGATGCAGGCGAGCATCCGTGCTGCCGGTATCAACGAGGTCTCCAGCATTCCGCAGGAGAAGCTCTCCGATCCCAAGGTCGCGGCAAAAGCGATCGCCTGGCTCGCCTCCGGGGCGGGCGACGATTATGCCGGGGCCATGGTGGATGTGCGCGACACGGACTTCATGGCGAAGGTCAACGGATAAGAGGGGGAAGTACGATGCCCAGGATGCTGGCCGCCTACCTGCCGGGGAATTCGACGGTGGAGCTGCGCGAGATCGAGAGGCCGGCACCCGGTATCGGCCAGGTGCTGCTGAAGATGAAGGCGTCGGGCATCTGCGGCAGCGATATCCACTATATCTACCACAAGCATCTGGGCGACGATCCGCGTACCGCCTACCAGGGCGTCGTCGCCGGGCACGAGCCGGCGGGGGAGGTCGTGGAACTCGGCGCCGGCTGCCGCCATTTCAAGCCCGGCGACCGCGTGGCGGTCTACCATATCTCCGGCTGCGGTTTCTGCCGCAACTGCCGCAAGGGGTTTCAGATCTCCTGCACCGATCCCGCGCGCGCCGCCTATGGCTGGCAGCGGGATGGCGGCCATGCCGAATACCTTGTCGCCGACGAGCGCGACCTCGTGCACCTGCCGGATTCGCTAAGCTACCGGGACGGCTGCTTCGTCTCCTGCGGTGTCGGCACGGCCTATGAGGCGGTGCTGCGCGGCAATGTGTCGGGCGGCGATGCGATCGTCGTGGTCGGCCTCGGGCCGGTCGGCATGGCGGCCTTGATGCTGGCGAAGGGACGTGGCGCGCGCCTTGCCATCGGCGTCGATACGCAGGCCGATCGGGTCGAGACGGCACGAGGGCTGGGTCTCGTCGACCATGGACTGGTGGCCGGTGCCGAAACGCTCGGCGAGATCGAGTTGCTGACCCGGGGCGGGGCGGGCGTCACAATCGACTGCTCGGGCAATCCGCGCGGCCGGCTGCTGGCGCTGCAGGCGACACGGACCTGGGGACGCTGCGTCTATATCGGCGAGACGGGGCCGGTCCAGTTCGACGTCAGCGACGATCTCCTGCACCGCCAGCGCACGATCTACGGCTCCTGGGTGACCAGCGTACACAACATGGATCAGTGCTGCGAGGACCTCGACGCCTGGGGCCTGCACCCGCACGACATCATCACCGATGCCTTTGCACTGGACGAGGCAGCGGCGGCCTACCGGCTGATGGCCGGCGGCAAGTCGGGCAAGGTGATCATCGCCTTCGACGGCGCTTAGCATACGTATCAGGAAGGTGTGGCTCCGGTCTCGCGGTTACGGCGGGGCATCGGACGGCTGCCCAGGCGTGCGGTCGTTCACGTTGCATAGTCAAAGATAAAATATACCTTTATTCAAGAGAATGATATTTCCATGGATATGAAATCTGCCCGCATGATTGGCAATTGTAATTAATGCTGTATTTTTTGATTCCAGCTATGATATTTAGGAATTTATAGAATACATGAAGTAATATATTGATCTATGATGCTTGTTATGGCGAAATTTCAAGATACACTCCGTGTATCGTTGCGTATCTTTTGCAAATATCAATTTTTAACTTCCTGATAAGATTCCAGGCCAATGCTGGGGGCGATCACTGATCATCCCCTTTGCGAGCATGATGTCTCGCTCCGATCGGCCCGACGGCCGTTTGAGGGAAAACTTGGCGGATAGACGGTCCTGATGCCAGCGGCGGATTAGCGCCGGCGGCGCGGATCTCACAATCAGAACGTTGCATCTGACATGCGCGGAACGGATCCCGGTTGGCGATCCGGTGAGCGATCCATGGCGACGGCCACTTCCGGCCGGACGGTCGACCGATCGTGCCATGGGCGTCGTGCTGTCACGGGTGCGGGTGCAAGGACGACGGAATGAAACGCAGTATTCTGAATGATGCCACGGGCAACGTCGCGATCATGTTCGCGATCTGTCTTTCCGTTATGGCTCTTATGGCAGGAGCCGGTATCGACCTCGCGCACCGCGAGCTTATTCGGCGCGAGTTGCAGGGCAGCCTTGACCGCGGGGTGCTCGCAGCCGCCTCGCTCTCGCAGAGACAGGAAACGGAAAAGACGCTCCGCGACTACTTCAAGACCCTGCCCTACGCCGATGACGTGACCATCACGATCGGCTCCTCGATCGTCAAGTCGACAGCGCGCGAGATCGCAGCGTCTGCGAGCTACGTGATGAAGACCGCCTTCCTTCCGCTCGCGGGCATAGACACGATGCGCATCGAGGTCGTGGCATCGGCCACCGAGGCGCGGCAAAATCTCGAACTTTCCCTGATCCTGGATGTCTCGGGCTCGATGGGCGAGAACAACCGCCTGGGGAACCTGAAGGTGGCCGCCAGACAGTTCGTGGAAGCGCTGCTGACTAAGGAGACCAGGGCCTACACCTCGCTCAGCATCGTTCCCTTCGCGGGCCAGGTGAGCGCCGGCGCTGCCGTCTTCGACAAGCTCAACCCCGGCGGGCGCTTCCACGACTATTCCTCATGCTTCGAGTTTTCCGCCGAGCGCTTCGGGAACCTGACGCCCAGCTTCAAGAACCGGCAGCAGATCGCGCACTTCACGGACGAGTACTTCGGGCGGACGGACCTGCAGCCATGGTGGTGTCCCGTCGGCGAGACCACGATCACCTACCATTCCAATGACGCGTCGTATCTGAAGGCGCGCATCGACAAGCTCGAGCGGCACGGGGGAACGGGAACGCAGTTCGGAATGCAATGGGGACTCATGCTGCTCGATCCGACAGGGATCGCGATCACCAATGCGGCCATTGCCGGCGGCCTCATGCCGAAGGCATTCGCAAACCGGCCGGCAAAGTTCGAAGACGAATCGACCCTGAAGGTCATCGTGCTGATGACCGACGGCGAGGTCATGGGGCAATACCGTCCCAAGGATCCCTATCGCTCTCCCGACCTTCCGCCGGACAACAAGTACATCACCAACAAAGCCACCGCCGTCGAGCAGCTTTACCGCGTCTGCGACCTTGCAAAGGAGAAGGGCGTCGTCGTCTTCACGATCGGCTTCGAGGTCGAGGGCATCGCCCACGAGCAGATGGCGCGTTGCGCGACAAGCCGCGCGCACTACTTCTCGGTTAAAGGCCTGCAGATCGCCGAGGCGTTCAAGTCCATATCGGGCAGCATACGCAAGCTGAGGCTCACCCAATGAGCCGGACGAACATCAAACATGGTCGGATGACCAAAAGCCTGCTGCAAAGCCGTGATGGCGCCGCCGCAATCGAGTTCGCCATTCTCGCGCCCGTCACATTGCTGCTGATCTTCGCCACCCTGGAGGCCGGCTGGATCATCACGCAGTCGATCATGCTGGACCGGGGGCTGGCGGTCGCGTCCCGGTCGCTGCAGATCGGCAGCCTTGCAGATCCGACATACGAAGAGGTGCGCGCGCGTGTCTGTCGCGAGGCGATCATCCTTGCGGATTGCGAGACGGCCCTTCGGCTCGAATTCACGCCGATAGACCGGGAGAGCGACTTTCCTGCCGCGGATGCTCCTTGCGTCGATCGAAAGGTGCCGATCGCGCCGGCGACCGCGTTCAATCCCGGGCGGCGTGCGCAGATGGTCTATGTCCGCGCCTGCTACATGCTGGCGCCGTGGTCGCCCGGCCTGAAATTCGGATTTGCCATGCCACACAGCGAGACCGGCGAGGTCCGGCTGACCTCGCTGTTTGCCTTCGTCAACGAACCCGGATGAGATGCAATGCGTATCCTGCATGACAAGACCGGCGCCGCGGCCGTCGAGTTTGCCATCGTCGCTCCCGTCATTCTGCTCCTGCTGCTCGGATGCCTGGCCGTGTTCGACATGTACCGGTCCAATGCGCGACTGGAGCAGGCGAGCCTGATCGTGGCGGACATGGTCTCGCGCGAAACCGCTCTGGATGGGGGCTACGCGAAGCGGCTCTATGCCGTCTTTGGCGAATTGTCGGAGACGGCGAATGTGCCGAACGCCCTGAGGCTGACCAGCATTGCCAACAGGGAAGGGCGATATACGGCGGATTGGTCGGTTCAGATGGGGCGGGCAGACCTGCTTGCGCCGGCGGGCCTCTATCTCGACGAAATTCCCGCGCTTTCCGATCAGGACAGCGTGATCCTCATCGAGACGGGCACCATCTACACCATGCTGTCATCGATCTTCGGCATCGAAACCGTGCATTTCCACAATCGGAAATTCATCCGTCCGCGGTTCATCAACGCAACGGTATTTTCCGGGTGATCCGGGCGCAGTCCCTTTGCCTTGGGGCTGCATTTGTCCGGACACGTTCGATAGTGCTCGTCGCCGCGTTCCGTCGTCATGCGGCCGCTCGTTTCTGTCCCTTCAATCCGGCGCGTCCGCCCGAATCGAGCCGGGGAATCGTCGTTGACTGGTTGAGCAGGACGTCGGCGGCGTTCTCTTTGCTTGGCCGCCGACAAAAAAGCTCACGGGGGCCAGTAGGCCTCCGCCGTCAGCGCGTTTGCAACACCAATCCGCCGGCATGGCGAGGGGGCAAGCAAGGCGCAAGAGATTTAACCGGGCTCATGCCGGTACCTCCTTTTCCTCGGGAGGCAGCGTAAAGGACGAGCGTCGCCCGGTTCCGGGGCGGCCGAAAGGCCTCGATGATCGTTTGGCAGGCCGCTTGATAGGCGTGAATGTTGGCAGCGTTTCCGCGTGTGTCGGTTCGCCGGGGCAATGGCTCCGGTGAGGAGCGCGGACTGAAGGGCAAGGGCCGAAGCAGTTGCCGGCAAGCCAACCGGCCGGCGGCGTTATCGAAAAGGAATCAAGGGCATCGAATGCCCCCGAAGACTGGAGGAGGGATTCCCCTCCGGCCTTGGCCCCTATTGTCTACGTGCCGGCGGCGACCGCGCGCAATGTGGTGCTGTTCGCGAGGCGGAAGTGGCTCAGAAGCTGTCGCAGGCGCGACGCTTCCTGCGCAAGCGTCGAGGTTGCCGCGTTCGTGTCCTTCACCATCTCGGTGTTCTGCCGGGTGACCTGCTCCATCTGGCTGACCGCCGTGTTGACCTCGGCAAGGCCGACGGTCTGCTCGCGGGCAGAGACGGCGATTGCTTCCATGTGCGCGTTGATCTGGCCGATCTCGGTTCCGATCGCCCGCAGCGCGTCGCCGGTCTGCTCGACCGGCCGCACGCCATTGTCGACTTCGGATGTCGAGCTGTTGATCAGGCTCTTGATCTCCTGGGCCGCCTGCGTGAGCAGCATCCGGCTTTCGAGCCAGCCGGCGACGCCGTCAGCTGCCTGTCGCCCGGTCTGCCGGATGCTCGAGCGAACGGCGTCGTCGATCGCGCGGCTCTGGAGCCCGTCGATGTAGAACGAGAAACATGCAAATGCCGTGACGGCCGCATAGGAGATGTCGGTCAGAATGCGCGTCATCAGGCTGGATCGCTTAACCAAGGTCTGCTCCCGGGGTGACAAAGTTGGAATGGTGTCGGGCTGAGAGAGCGGCAGGGGATCAGAATTCCTGCCAGCCGTTTGCCGCCAGCCTGGCGCCTTGCGCCGTGACCGCCGGCGCCGCCATTGCCGAGGCAATAGAGCGAAGGCCATGGACCTCGCGTCCGGCATCGCAGGTCCTGGACAGGCGGAACTGCCCGACCATCTCCCTCAACCGGGCCGCATCATCTGCAAGCGTCGCCGATGCCGCATTGGTCTCCTCGACCATCGCGGCGTTCTCCTGCGTGACCTGGTCCATCTGGTTGACCGCCGAATTGACCTCCTGCAGGCCGATCGACTGCTCCCTGGCGGACATGGCGATGGCATCGACATGATGGTTGATCGTCGCGACATATTCGCTGATGTCCTTCAGGGCCCCGCCGGTCGCGCTCACGAGTTTCACGCCGCCTTCGACCTCGCCGCTGGAGGTCTGGATCAATCCCTTGATCTCCTTGGCGGCGCCGGCCGAACGCTGCGCCAGTTCCCGGACTTCCTGGGCGACGACGGCGAAGCCCTTGCCGGCCTCGCCCGCCCGCGCGGCCTCGACGCCCGCGTTGAGCGCCAGGAGATTGGTCTGGAAGGCGATCTCGTCGATGACGCCGATGATGCTGGAGATGCGGTTGGAGGACTCCTCGATCCGCCGCATCGCATCGACGGCATCGACGACCACGGCATGGGACTTCTGGGCGTTTTCGTTCGCCTGTGCGGCAACGGCACGCGCCTCGTCGGCCCTGCGCGACGCGCTCGTGACATTCGCCGTGATTTCATCGAGCGCGGCCGCCGTCTGTTCGAGGGCCGCGGCCTGGCGCTCGGTCCGGCGCGAGAGATCGTCGGCCCCGCGGCTGATCTCCTGCGTGCCGCTGCCGATCGATACGATCGCCTCGGAAACGGAGGCGAGCGTCCGCCCGAGCTGCCCGACGGCGCTGTTGAGATCGTGGCGCAGGGCTTCGAATTCCGCGGAGAAAGGGGTTTCCAGGCTGAAGGCGAGGTCGCCCTCCGCGAGCCTCTTCAGGCCGCTTGCAAGCTCCGAATTGGCCTGCCGGATCATGTCCTTCGCGCGGTGCTCGGCCTCCTCCTGCATCGCCATCCGCTCCGCCTCGGCGCGCTGGCGCGCTTCGCCAGCTTCCTGTTCAAGCTGGTGATTGCGGCGCGCCGCCTGCCGGAACGTCGCGATGGCGCGCGCCATCTCGCCAATTTCGTCCTTCCGGTCATGGGGGCTCCCGTCATCCGTCAGGTCTCCATCGATGAGCCGGCGCATGGCGGCAATCTGCCCTGAGAGCGGGCGAACGATGTGGCGTGAGGTAAAAATGAAGAAGGCCAGCGCGATGACCAGGACGGAGCCGATGACGATGGAGCCGATGGTCTCCAATCGCTCGAAGGAGGCTTTCTTGTCGAGGAGAATGGTTTCCGCCTGCTTGACCTGCAGGTCCGAAAGGATCGAGATCGTGGCGGTTACCGGATCGATGCTCCGGTAAAGCTCCTTCTGAATGAAGTCATCGAGGGCAACACGGTTTGCGGACTGGAGAATGTCTTTGAGGCGGCCCACCGATGCATCGGCGGCTGCCAGCTTTTGCTGTGCGCTCGAGACGAGGCTGGCCTCCTCTATCGTGAGCTCCGTACCCGTGTAGGCCCGCCAGTGCGTGTTGATCGAGGCCGTGGCGTTGTTCAGCGACGCGAGGCCGTCCTCCGTGGTGATGGCGCCATGGTTCGCCTTGTGCGCGGCGTCGACGATGGCCACGGCATAGGCATCCGAGATCACCTTGAGGTCCTTCAGCGGCAGGATGCGATCCGTATAGACGCTGTCGAGCGTGACGGAGGTTTCCTGGAGAATGCCCCGGACATGGAGCGCAAGGCCGATCGCGATGGCGCTGAGTATGGCAATGGCTCCGAGGAGCTTGAACTTGATGGACATGGGAATCCCCCGAATGTAAATGTGGGAGGATTTTCTTGATTTGAGGGTAAATTAAGCGTTCATCGAGTGTCTGGCGGAATGAGATTGACTATTTATGCTACGCTGGAATTATGGAAGTTCCTGAATGATACTTGTGTTGGCGTAACGATACGAAGCGTCGTATCAATGATACGCACCGCATTTATCGGATCGGCGGCTTCCGGCACTCAGGGCATGTTTTGCAGGAGACAACCCGTGGATGTCCGCCGGGCGGTGGCGAAAAGGCGGCGCACGCTCGATTTCCAAAGCCTGCTCTGGCTCCTCGCGTTCGTTCGCTTCGTCGTCTGCAGCCATGGCGTGTGTCCGGGCTATGGGCGGCTCCTTCCGCGTCCTCGCCGGCGCGGTGGGGCGGGATCGCGTCCCGCTTGCGTGCAAAACGGGTCGATTCGGGATATACGAAGGGCCTAATAAGCGGCGCTCTTGCGTCGCGCCTTGGGGGAGGCAGCGCAAGTATCATATGGCAAACATGCAGAAGCCATCGGCAGAGCAGATCTGGCGAACAGTCGCGGCGATAACGGCGACGGATCCCTTCCGCAAGTCGGACCGCATGACCGGTCTTCTGACGTATCTCGTTACACAGGTCATCGAGCAGCCCGATACGAGGATCACGGCGGAGGCCATCGCCGCGGCGCTGTTCAACCGGACGGACGATTTCAATGCCGTCGACGATCCCATCGTACGAACGACCGTCAGCCGCCTGCGGGCGGCGCTTTTGGCCTATTTTGCCGATGACACGCGAACGGACGACGTCGAGATCCGCATCGCGAAGGGCAGCTATACGCCTGAATTCGTTCATCGCGGTGGGAAGCGGTCGGAATATGCGCGCGAGCCCGGCGGGCCGGCGAAAGACGAACACCGCCCCGTATTCTCGCGCGCCTCTGCGCTGATCGGCCTCGGTGCAATCGGCGGCGTCCTGGCGCTTCTTGCTCTCGGCGCCTGGCTGACGATGGGGCGCACGCGCGATGAGGCGGGTTACATGCCTCGTATCTTCGTTCAGCCGATCAAGGTTCTGGCCGCCGCGGGAGACGCCCAGGCGCTCGCGGCGGAGGCGGGCGACGTCCTGGTGGCAACGCTGTCGAATGTCGGCGGCGCGGCCATTGTCGATTCCGATCGGAACCGGCCGTCTCCCGGCGAAGGGGTGATGTCATCGGACTACGAGTTGCAGACCACGCTGCGCGAAGGGGCGGGCGACCTCACCGTGTCCTGGCGGCTGGTCGATCCTGAAACGGGTATCGTCCTGTGGGCCGCAAGCCAGACGGCGGCGAAGAATGGGGCGGGAACGCCGCAGCAGGTCGCAAGCCTCGTTGCCTCGAAGGTGCTCGGGCTCGATGGCGCAGTGCCCATCCTGCAGTCGCGTGTGGTGAATTCGAACGAACTGACAAGGTGCTTCTCCAATGCCCGCCGCATCCTGTTCGTCTACGGCGAGGAAACGCAGCAACAGACGGTGGATTGTCTCGATAGAACGCTCAGTTCGTCGCCGAATTTCGCAGACGGCTGGGCCATGCTCGCCTACAGCAACTATCGCCTGAGCACCTATGCCGTCTCGAAGGGCGAGGACCCGGCTCCCTATATTGCAAAGGCGACGGTCGCCGCCGCGCGGGCGCGGGAACTGGCGCCCCAGAATTTCCTCACGCAGGAGGCCCTTGCCTATATCGCATTCAGCACCGGCGACGTCGCCACGTTCAAATCGATAGCATCGACCCTGCTGCAACGCTATCCGGGCGATCCCGACATCAAGGTCCGTTTCGGCCTTCGCCTGGCGACGGTCGGTGAGGAAGAGGAGGGGCGCAACCTCGTCAAGGAAGGCATCGCCGCCGGCGCTGCGTCGAGCTCGGCGGCGTACATGTCCCTTGCCTTCAGTGCCTATACGGAAGGTCGAGACCGGGAGGTCATCGAGCTTCTGGAAAAAGGCCGCCAGGGAAGCGACTATCTCTACGAGGTCCTGAAGACCGCCGCCTATGGCCAGCTGGGCGATGCGGAGAACGCGCGGACGGCCCGCGACGAGCTGCTGAAGATCCGGCCCAACTACGCCAGGGATTTCCCGAAGGATGCCGCAAACCGGCGCGCCAGCCCGCAACTGACCGAGCGTTTGGCCGACGGCCTGCGGAAGGCCGGCCTAGAGATCCAATAGAGGCCGACGTCTACCGCTTGGCCGCGTCGGCGGAATTGCATTTGCTTCCCGCCGTGATGACCTGCCGACGCAGATTGTCGCGAACGGCCTCCAGTTCCTGCGCCAGGGTTCCCATCAACTTGAGAATGTCTTTGCCCGAATCCTTTGCGAGGTCGGCATTGGTCTTTTCAGGAAATACAATAACGTTCGACATCTTTAACCTCGAATCTTGCGTTTATTTGTATTTATTCAAGATATGTTGTCGCTTCTCTTGATTAATAATGAGTTAAAATTGAATGTTCGAACAAGTGATACTTGAGGTGTATCTTAAGATACTCCCCGTGTATCTAAGATAATTTACGATAAAGGCGCAATATTGCGGTCAAGTTGCTGATTTTTTACTAACCATTAATTTGGAATACTCATAGTCCGGCTCTGCGCAACGAGCAACCACGCCCAGTCGGCGTGCATGGCAAGCGTCCAGAGCAGCTTGCTCCGATGCCCGGCGCGTATGGAATCCGGCGGGAATGAGCTCCCGCTCCAATGACAACTTGTCTCATGACGAGGCTCGGTTGGCCTCGCAAGGTCGGTCGCTGTCGATCGAACGATTGCGGGCATGTCGCTCATTTCCGGAGCCATCCCGATGCGCATCAAGCAGTTCTTCATCATCTCCTCAGCCGCCACGATCGTCGTGGCGGCCGGCCTCATCCTCTCGCTCTGGCTCTATGGGAAAGCCGAGACGCAGGTGAAGGCCGCCCATGTCTCGCAGTATCGCTCCTATCTGTTGGCCGATGAGGTCCGGCAGTCCTCGGACGATCTGACGCGGCTTGTCCGCACCTATGCCGCGACGGGTAACCCCGATTTCAAGGATCAGTACAACCGCGTGCTCGCGATCCGGGACGGCAAGGCGCCGCGTCCGGCCGACTATCACCGTATCTATTGGGATTTCGTCGCTGGCGGCATCGCCGAGCCGCAGCCGTCCGGTGAAGCGGTTTCGATCGGCGACCTGATGAAGCAGGCCGGTTTTACCAAGGAAGAGTTCGCGCTGCTGGACGAGGCAAAGAAGCGCTCGGACGGGCTGGTCAAGCTGGAGGTCGAGGCCATGGCGCTGGTCGACGACATCAACGAACGCACCAGTGCCGCGTCCCGGGCGCGCGCCATCGCGATGCTCAATTCGCAGGACTATCACAAGCTGAAGGCCAACATCATGCAGCCGGCCGACGAATTCTACGTCGCCCTCGAAACGCGGCTGAAGGCGGCGATCCATGCGGCGGAATCGACGGCCGCGTTCTACTGGACCGCCGTCATCGTCTCCACCGCGCTTCTCGGGGCGATCCTCGGCGTCTTCGGCGTTACCGTCTTCGTGCGGGTCATCGGCGGGATCCTGTTCCTGCGGAGCGCCATGGACCGGATTTCCGGCCAGCAATTGAGCGAGACCGTGGCGGGGCAGGATCGCCGCGACGAGATCGGCGACATGGCGACCTCGCTTGAAGGCTTCCGCCAGGCTGCCCTTGCCAAGGTTATGCTCGAGCAGGAGGCCGAGCGCCAGCGCGATGGTGCGGAGGCGGAACGGCTTCGCATCCAGGTGGAGGCCGATGCGGCTGCGCAGGAGCGCCTCGACCAGGCGACCAGTGGCCTTGCCAACGCGCTTCGCCGTCTGGCGAAGGGTGACCTCTCCTTCGAACTGGCCGAACCCTTCCACCAGGACTTCGAGCCGCTGCGGCACGATCTGAATGCGACGATCGGCCAGCTGGCGAACGCACTCGGCGCCGTCGCGCGCAGTGCCGAGACGATCTCGCTGGGCACCGGCGAGATCAGCACCAGCGCCGACGATCTTTCCAAGCGGACCGAGCAGCAGGCCGCCTCCCTCGAACAGACCGCCGCTGCGCTGGAGCAGATCACCGCCAATGTGACGAGTTCGGCCAGGCGCACGGAAGAGGCGCGGCAGGTCGCGACCCAGGCCAATGTCAGCGCCGCGAAATCCGGCACGGTCGTCGCCAATGCCGAGGACGCGATGCGGCGCATCGAGCACTCGTCGGGCCAGATCTCAAACATCATCGGCGTGATCGACGACATCGCTTTCCAGACAAACCTTCTGGCGCTCAATGCCGGCGTGGAGGCTGCGCGCGCCGGAGAGGCGGGTAAGGGCTTTGCCGTCGTGGCGCAGGAAGTGCGCGAACTCGCGCAGCGCTCGGCGAATGCCGCCAAGGAGATCAAGGGCCTGATCGGGAACTCGACGGCCGAGGTCAAGAGCGGCGTCGAACTGGTCCGTGAAGCCGGCCAGGCGCTCCGGACGATCGAGGAATATGTCGGCTCGATCAACCAGCACATGGACGCCATCGCCACCGCCGCGAAGGAACAGTCGGTCGGCCTCGCCGAGGTCAACACCGCCGTCAACCAGATGGACCAGGTGACCCAGAAAAATGCGGCCATGGTCGAGGAGACCAACGCCGCCGGTGCGACGCTCGCCGAGGAAGCGCTGAAACTGCGGGACCTCATCTCGCACTTCGCGCTTCGCGGCCAGCGCCGCGCGGGAGCGTCGGCCGCCGTCAAGGACATGCCTGCCCCACGCCCCCAGCCTCGCTCGCTCCCGCGCATGCACGGCGCGAATGCTCTCGCCGTCCATCCGGGCACCTGGGAAGAGTTCTGAGAGCTGCACCCCTCCGGCAACCCCCTGTGCCGGAGGGGACAGATATTTTTCTTGCGGCGCGCCGAGCCGGCTGCACCGCGGAGGTTCACGAGAATGATAGGCCCGCTATTCCGTGTATTCGCATCAGAGCAGGATCCGCGCGATCGCGAGGAACTGGTCGTCGCGCAATACAAGTCGCTGACGAAGCAGATCCCGCTTCTCTACGTCATCCTGCTGTCGAATGCCTGGATGGTGGCGCTTTCCCACCATGGAAGTGCACCCGTGCCGCTGACCCTGCACATACCCGTCATCCTCACGGGGCTTTGCGTTGCGCGCCTGCTGCGGTGGTGGCGCCGTTCGCAGGCCGAGCCATCGTTTTCCGAGGCCAGCCGCTCGCTCAGGGCGACGACCGTTCTGGCGGGCCTCCTCGCCGCCGCTTTCCTTGCATGGGGACTGGCGCTCTACAGCTACGGGACGGCGTTCACCCAGGGGCAGGTGGCATTCTTCATCGGCATTACGGTGGTCGGCTGCGTCTTCTGCCTGATCCACCTGCCTCTGGCCGCCCTGTGCGCGGCCGTCATCGTCAACATCCCCTTCGTCGTCTTCCTCGTCTCGACCGGCACGCAGGCCTCCATCGCGGTTGCCGTCAACATCTTCCTGGTATCGATGGCGATGCTGGCGATCCTCGGCACGCACTACAACGATTTTGCGAGCCTCATTCGCGAGCGCCGGCGCCAGCGCCTGAAGCAGGCGGAAATCGAGGACCTGGCCGCCGAAAACAGGTGGCTCGCCAATCACGACGCGCTGACCGGGCTTCCCAACCGGCACAATTTCCTCGCCGCGATCGATGCCGCCCTTTCCAGCGTGAACGCAAGGCATGCGGAACTCTTCATCGCGGTCGTCAACCTCGACGGGTTCCGCGCCGTCAACGATGCCTTCGGCAACCAGGGCGGCGATCACGTCCTGATGGAGGCTGCCCGACGTCTCGGGAGCAAAGACGATATCGACTTCATGGTCTTCCGGCTGGGGGGCGATGAATTCGGGCTCGTCTGGCAGCGGCCGCGCAATGGCGTCGCCGCCGTTCTGGCCGAGTGCGAGGAAATTTGCGCCTCGCTCGCCGTTCCCTATCCGATCGGCGGCGTCGAGGCCCGCATCTCGGCCACGATGGGGCTGTCCTCGTCGGGGACCGTTGCGGGCTGCGCCCGCTCGATCCACGAGGCCGCGCAATATGCGCTGGTCCACGCGAAGCGAAACCACCGGCGCGGGCGCGTGACGCTCTTCACGATGGACCACCAGGATGCAATCCGGCGGCACTCGATCCTGGAGCAGGCGATGCAGACGACCGACCTCGATGCGGAGCTGACGCTTGCCTTCCAGCCGATCGTGGACGTCCGCTCCGGCCTGCCGATCGGCTTCGAGGCGCTGGCCCGCTGGGACAGCCAGGACCTGGGGCCGGTCCGGCCGGACGAGTTCATCGTTGTCGCCGAGCGCGCGGGTCTCGCCAATCGGCTCACCTGCGTGCTGCTCGCCAAGGCGCTCGCCGTCGCGGCGACCTGGCCGGCCTGGCTCAGGCTCTCCTTCAATCTCTCCATGCAGGACATCTGTTCCTCGGACAGTGTGCTGCGACTGGTCGCGATCCTCAACCGAAGCGGCGTCGATCCCGGGCGCATCGATTTCGAGATCACGGAAACGGCCGTCGTCGGCGACTTCGATCAGCTTGTGGAGGCCGTCACCGTCCTGAGAGCCATGGGGGCCGGTATCTCGCTCGACGACTTCGGCACGGGCTATTCCACGCTCTGGCAAGTCAACCGGCTCCCGCTCGACAAGATCAAGGTCGATCGAAGCTTCGTCACCAACATCAACGAGAGCGCCACCGGCTACAAGATCGTCAAATCGGTGATCGCCCTTTGCCGCTACATGAAGATCAACTGCGTGATCGAGGGCGTGGAGACCGTCGAGGAGCTGGACACGCTGCGCGAGCTCGATTGCGGCCTTGTCCAGGGCTACTACTATTCGCGTCCGCTGCCCGCCGATGCCGTGCCGGGCTACATCGACGCGACCTTTGCCGGAACGGCCGTTTCCCGCCGATCGCAAAATGAACCCGCCGAGTTTCCAAAACCTCGCCGACGCAACTTTGCAGGCCGCCGCCAAGCCGCGCGCCGCCCTGCCTGACCTTCACCCCACCAACGGAGATCGAAATGTCCATTCTTTCCAAAATCGCAGCAGGCCTCGCCATCACCGTCGCGCTCGGCGCCGTACCGGCCCTTGCCGATCCGCTCTTCACGATCCGCACCGCCGACAGCGCCAGGACCCTGGACGTGACCGCGGACATGATGGCCAGGGTGGGAAGCGTCACCTACCGGACCATCCTGCCGGGCACGGACGGGGCTGTCCACGAGGTGAAGGGGCCGTTGATCCAAAAGCTGCTCGACGAGGCGGGCATTGACGCGGCGAACTACATGGCCGTCGCGCTCGACAACTACGAGATCGAAGTGCCGGCGGAAGACTTTAAGGCCCACGGGGCCATCGCCGCGGTCGAGGTCGACGGCAAGGCTCTCACCGTGCGCGACAAGGGCCCGGCGTGGATCGTCTATCCGGCAACGGACAATCCCGCCCTTGCCGACCCGCTCTACGAATCCCGCAGCGTCTGGCAGTTGAAAGAACTCGTGGCACAATGACGGCATTGCGAACCCTTCTCGGCAAGCTGCCGCTGGTACGCTTCCCCATCATCCTGGCGCTCTTCGTCATCATGCTGCCGGTCTGCTATCTCGGCCTGGCGGGCATCGCCGACGGGATCAACAACCGGCTCTATTTCTCCGCCAGACTGGAGGAGGCGAGCCGGCTCGAGCTCGAAGCCACGACCTTCTTCAGCAAGGCGGAGGCCTTTGCCGAGGGCGAAGCGCGGCGGACGCAAAAGGAGGTCGGGCTGGCGCTCGATCTCTTCTGGTCGCGGGTGGATGTCCTTTCGACCAAGTCCTACCGGCGGATCCAGGAGGACGAAGCGCTCGATGAGGCCTTGATCACGGAGCTGCTGTCGGCGATGCCGGCGCTGGAGCAGGCGGCCGCGACGCTCCGGCAGGGAAAGCCCGAAAGCTATCGGGACGTCGGGGCTTTCGCGCGACGATACCGCGAACGGATCATCGCCTTCAGCGACGATGCCAACAAGGCGCGCCGCAAGCGCATGAACAAGGCGGTCGAAACCCACCTCAAGAGCGTGACGACGTTGAAGCGAATCCAGATCGCCTATGTCGTCCTCGGCGTCGGCGCCGTGATCTACGTGCTGACGGAGCTGTATCTCACCCGCCGCCTCAACCAGCGCCTCGGCCGCAGCATTGCCGAAAACCGCCAGCTGCTCTTCACGGATCATCTGACCGGGATCGGCAACCGCGCCTGTTTCGAGAATCTGCTGAAGGAGCTGGATGCCGTTCCGCAGGCGGATTTCTCCGTCATCTATTTCGATCTCGACGGCTTCAAGCAGGTCAACGACACACTCGGCCATGCCATGGGCGACACGCTGCTGAAGCATGTCGCGTCCATCCTCGTCGCGACCCACAAGGACCAGGCCGCGGCCTCGTTCCGCTTTGGCGGGGACGAGTTCGCCGTGCTCCTCGTCGGCGGCCCCGAAGAGGCCTCGTCCTATGCGGAGAGGGCCGTCAACCGGATCGCCAGGCCTGCGGTCCTTGCGAAGAACATCGTCCAGGTCTCGGCAAGCGCGGGCTTCTCCCATATGCGGGATCTCAGCGCGGGCGAGGCGACCGACGCCCTCATGCGCAATGCGGACCTTGCCCTCTACGCTGCCAAGTCCGCCGGCCGGAACTGCGTCCGGCCGTTTGCCCCGCCCATGCTGGTCGACCACGAGCGAAAGGTCCGGCTGGAGAAGGCGCTGTCGGAGGCGGTGCGCCGCGGTGCGGTCGATGTCGTCTTCCGGCCGATCCTGGACCTCAGGACGTTCGCGTTGCGAGCAGTGGAGGTCCGGCCCGCCTGGACCGACAAAACCTATGGCGTGATCGCGCCGGCGGAGATCAGGGCGATCGCGGAGGACGGCAATCTCGCCCTCGAACTCTCCGCAGGCATCCTCGGCAAGGCATTCCGCGCACTTGGCCCTCGTGTTCTGCAGCGGATTCCCACACTCTACCTCGATATCCCGGAAAACCTGTTGTCGCAGCCGACCTTCGCGGGCCATCTGTGCCGCCTCCTCGATGAATTCTCCATCGAGCGCGGCCGCCTTCAGCTGGAGCTGCGGCGCGCCGCGAAACCGGACTATGGCGAGACCTATCTCGCGAGCATCCGGCACCTGCGGGATGCGGGCGTCGCCTTCGCCACGAAGGATATCGGCAGGGCCATCGATCGGCGCAACAGGCTCGCCAATCTGGATTTCGGCACGCTCAAGCTGGACCGCGCGCTCGTCGAGGAGGTCAGCCGGTCGGAACGCAGCCGCGGCGTCGTTGCGGGCCTTGCGGTTCTGGCGCGCCAGATGTCGGCCGCCATCGTCGCGCAGGGCATCGACAGCACCGACGACCTGAAGCGTCTTCGCCAAATGAACATTGTGTTGGGCGAGGGCCGTGCGCTTTCGCCCGTACTGTCGCCACCGGAGCTCGTGAAGCGCCTTGACGAGGGCTTCGGGGCGTTCGACGCCGTGACCAGGGAAAAGGGCGCGGCGCAGCGCCGGGCGACGTTGCGCCTGATGTGACCGGCAAGCGTGAAAACCGAATGGTTGCTGACGTCTTGCCAGACAAGTTTGCAGGTTTTGGAGCCGCGTTGTAGTCTCCACCTTCGTATCGGCCGTTCGGCCGTGCCTGCAAACGTGGAGAATTCAATGCAAGAGCTGGGACAGATCACGCCGCTGGAGCGTGCGCCGGCGGCGGCCGAGCGGGTCGCCAACCAACTGCTCGAACTGATACGGTCCGGCAACCTGAAGGCCGGCGACGTGCTGCCGTCCGAAAACGACCTGGCGCGCGCGCTGCAGGTCAGCCGTCCCGTCGTGCGCGAGGCGCTGCGCGGGCTCTCGATCATGGGTGTCGTGGAAAGCCGCCAGGGCGGGCGCTGCTACGTGACCAGCCTCGAAGTCTCCCGGCTTCTTGCGCCGCTCCAGTTCGTCATCGCGCTCGATGAGAGCAATGTGAACGCGCTCTATGAGGCGCGGCTGATCATCGAGGTGGGGCTGATCCGGCTCGGTGCCGCGCTCGTCGATGACGCGACGCTTGCCCGATTGCGGGAAATGGTGACCGCCGGCTACGGCCTGACGAAGGATCCCGTCGGCTTCCGGGTGCTCGATCTCGAGTTCCACGAGCAGATCATGACGATCGCCGGCAATCCTTTCATGGAGGTGGTGGCGCGCAGCCTTTACCAGCTCGGCATGGAATACCGCCGTGTCGCCTCCGAAACGCCGGGCGTGCTGGACCGCAGCGCGGCCGAGCACGAGGCGATCGTCGAGGCGCTCGCTACGCGCGATCCGGAAGCCGCCGCTGCCGCCATGCAGGCCCATCTGAGTTCCATCAACCGCACGACCTACGACGCCATGCACCGTGTCGGCACCGAGAAGACCCGCAGGCGGAACGGGGCGCCGGCCGCCTTTTAGTCGTTTTGTAAACTTAGCTTACAAGATTACCGGTTGACAACTTTCGCGTTTCTGCCGATGATGCTGCTGCGCCGATGGAGGAGCGTCATCAGGGAGGAATTCGATTTGTTGAGGAGACTCACCACGACCGTCGCAGCGCTTGCGCTGGCGGCCGTCATGCAGAACGGTTCTGCCTTCGCGCAGGACAATGAACTGACCGTCGGCGCGATCTATCTGGACGCGCAGGGTTTCTACGCCGGCGTCCGCAAGGGCGTTCAGGTCGGCGGCGCCGAGCTCGGCAAGAATGTCCAGATCATCGAAACGAATGCCGGCGGCGACGTGGGCAAGGAAGCGTCCTTCATCGACCGGTTGGTCTCGGCCGGCGTGGAGGCGATCATCCTTTCGGCGGTGTCGCCGGACGGGTCGGTACGCGCGATCAGGCGGGCGCATGAGGCCGGCATACCGATCGTGTGCTACAACACCTGTCTCAACGAAAAGGACATGAAGGAATACGTCTACGCCTACGCGGTCGGCGATCCCTTCCAGTTCGGCTACAAGATCGGTCAGGTCGCGGCGGACGATTTCGTCAAGGCAGGCAAGACCGAGCCGAAGATCGGCATTCTCAACTGCGAATTCGTCGATGTCTGCGTGCAGCGCCGGCTCGGGTTCGAGAAGGCACTCGGCGAGAAGGTGCCGGGCTTCAAGATTGTCTCCAACCAGGAGGCGACGATCCTCGACAAGGCCATCTCGACGGGCGAGAAGATCATCACCGCCAATCCGGACCTCGATGCCCTGTGGGGCGAATCCGGCGGTGCGGCGCTCGGCGCGGCCAAGGCGATCCGCAATACCGGCAATGCCGGAAAGATCATGGCCTACGGCTCCGACATGACAACCGAGATCGCGCAGGAGATCATCGCCGGCGACGTGATGCGCGGCACCGTGGACGTCTCGGGCCAGGCGCTCGGCAAGCTCGCCTTGCAGCAGGCGGTGAAGGCGATCGAGAAGGAGCCGCAGGGCGCGTTGATCGTGCCGAACCCGATCGACCTCTACACCAGCGCCGACGAGGCGAAAGCCTGGCTTGCGGCCCATCCGGACGGCCTGCCGTGAGGCGGTAGCCTTTCCGTTCGAGCGTGCCGGTCGCGTTCCGGCCGGCACGTTCCTTCCTGTCGGCGACACGCCGACGCTCCCTTTCTCGAAACGAATGACCCTATGGCAGCACCAGCTCCATTGCAGCAACCGGTTCAGCCCATTGCCGGCATTTCGGGCGCCGTGAAGCGCTATGCCGGCGTCGTTGCGCTGGACCGTGTCGATTTCGCCGTGCGGCCGGGCGAGGTGCGCGCCCTGCTCGGCAAGAACGGCGCCGGCAAGTCGACGCTGATCCGGCTGCTCACCGGCGCCGAGACGCCTGACGAGGGAACCGTGACGCTGGCCAGCGAGGCCCTCGACCAGTCCGGCGAGAACCGGACGCGTCAGGCCTCGGCGCTTGGCGTGCGGTCCGTCTACCAGGAACTCAGCCTGGTGCGCGATATCAGCATCGCGGAGAACATGTTCCTCGGTGCCTGGCCGCGCCGGTGGGGTGTGCTCGACCATCGCGAGATGCGCCGGCGCACCGCCGAGGCGCTGGAAAATCTTGGTCTCTTCCTCGATCCGGCGACCGTGATCGCCGCGCTCAGCCCCGCCGAGCGCCAGCTCGTCGAAATCGCCCGCGCCACGATGG
Organism: Shinella sp. WSD5-1; assembly: GCF_963942435.1. GTDB lineage: Bacteria > Pseudomonadota > Alphaproteobacteria > Rhizobiales > Rhizobiaceae > Shinella > Shinella yambaruensis. Next base: position 36,795 of record NZ_OZ012596.1, on the reverse strand, counting down.
GCGCGCCGAAGCTGGTGATCCTCGACGAACCGACGAGTTCGCTGGCGGCGGCGGAGGTGGAGCAGGTGTTCGCGGCGGTCCGCCGCATGCGCGAGCGCGGGGTCGCGCTGATCTATGTCAGCCACCGCATGAAGGAGATCCGCGAGATCGCCGACACGGCAAGCGTGATGCGCGACGGCCACATCGTCTCGACGCTCGATATCGGCGCGGCCGACACGCGGGACATCGTGCGCATGATGCTCGGCCATGACGAGAAGAAGGACGACCTCGTGACGCCCCGTGCGGCCGGAAAGACACTGCTGTCCGTCCGCAATGTCAGCTATCGGCCGAAGCTCCAGGATATCAGCTTCGATCTGAGGCAGGGCGAGGTGCTCGGCATTGCCGGCCTGCTCGGTTCGGGCCGGACGGAGCTTCTGCGCATCATCGCCGGCCTGGAGCGGGCCGATGCCGGCAGCGTGAGCCTCGATGGTGTCGACGTCACCGGCGAGAGCTGGGCCGGCATGCTGAAGCGCGGGCTCGGCATGACGCCGGAAAGCCGCAAGGACGACGGCATCGTGCCGCTGCTCGGCATCGACGAGAACACGGTGATGACCGACGCCAGTGCCGTGACATCCTATGGGGTCCTGTCGGCCCGGCGGGTTGCGGCCGCGACACGCGGGATCGTCGAGCGCATGAGCGTGAAGGCGCCGGAGACGACGACGCCGATCGGCACGCTGTCGGGCGGTAACCAGCAGAAGATCGTGATCGGCCGCTGGGTCTATGCCGGCTCGCGCCTGCTCCTGCTCGACGAGCCGACGCGCGGCGTCGACGTCGAGGCCAAGAGCCAGATCTACGCCATCATCCGCAAGCTCGCGGCCGAAGGCCGGAGCATCGTCTTCGTCTCCAGCGAGATCGAGGAACTGCCCCGGGTCTGCGACCGGGTGCTGGTGCTGCGCGAGGGCCGCATCGTGAAGACCTTCACCGCGCCCGGTATCAGCACCGACGACCTGATGACCGCCAGCATCGCTGGCCAAGTGCCCGACCCTGCCGGTCGGGACCATCGAAATGGAACGGACCATGACTGACGCCACTGCCGCACGGGCGGCCGCAAGGCCGCAGCGCCGCCTCGATTTCCAGCGCATGAACGAGATCGGCCTATTGGTCGTGATCGCGCTGCTCTATCTCGCCTTCTATCTCTACGCCAACAACTTCCTGACCTTCCGCAACCAGGTGTCGATCCTGCGCGATGCGGCGACCTTCGGTATCGCCGCCTGGGGTGCGACGCTGATCATCGTGGCGGGCGAGATCGACATCAGCGTCGGGCCCATGGTGGCCTTCCTGTCGGTCTGTTTCGCCTTCCTGCTGAAGTCCGACGACATGCCCATGGTCATGGCCTTCCTCTCGACGCTGGTCATCGGCGGGGCGCTCGGCGCGATACCCGGCATCCTGCGGGCCGTGTTCGACGTGCCGTCCTTCATCGGCACCCTCGGCCTCTGGAGCGCGCTGGGCGGGCTGGCGCTCTATTTCACCGACTCCGTCCCCGTCACCATTCCGGCGAACGATTTTCTCGACTGGCTGGGCGGCGAGCTGTTCGGCCTGCCGATCTCGGCGCTTGTCATGTTCGTCCTCTTCGGCGTCTTCGTCTTCATCAGCCGCAAGACGGCATTCGGCCGCTCCATCTTCGCCATCGGCGGCAATGCCAGCGCCGCGCATCTGGCGGGCATCAAGGTCCGGAACATCCGCGTGGCGCTGTTCGTCATCGCCGGCGTGCTCGCCGCGGTCACCGCGATCCTGCTCACCGCGCGGAACGGCGTCGGCGATGCCAGTGTCTCGCGCAGCGGGCTCGAATTCAGCGTCATCTCGGCCGTCGTGGTCGGCGGCACGGCGCTTTCCGGCGGGCGCGGCTCCATCCTCGGCACGCTGCTCGGCATCTTCGTCATCTCGCTGATCGGCAACGGCCTCGTGTTGATGGGCGTCAACTCCTACCTGCAGCCCGTCGTCAGCGGCGTCATCATCGTGGCGGCCGTGCTGCTGAACATCCTCGCCTCCCGCTACGGCGCGCGGCGCAACCGCAAGGGTGCGTAAGACATGGCCGAGACGCTGAAACCCATCGATTGCGACGTGCTGGTGGTCGGCTCCGGCCCCTCGGGCGCGGTCTTCGCCAAGCGTGCCGCGGAGGCAGGCATGCGCGTCGTCTGTCTCGAGCAGGGCGACTGGGTCGACTACTCCAAGGCGATCTCGGACAAGCCCGGCTTCGAACTGACCGCCTCGCGCGACTGGCAATATGTGCCGACCAAGCGCGAAAAATCCGGCGACTACCCCATCGCCGTCGAGGATTCCGATATCATCCCGCTCTACTGGAACGGTGTCGGCGGATCGTCCATCTCCTGGGCGGCGAACTGGATGCGCAACCTGCCGAGCGATTTCCGCGTGCGCACGCTCGACGGCGTCGCCGATGACTGGCCGATCTCCTACGAGGACCTGATGCCGCACTACGCGCGCACCGAGCGTGAATTCGTGGTGTCGGGCGTCGCAGGCGATCCGATGTATCCCGGACAGGACGAGCTGCTGCCGCCGGTGGACCTGACCAGGGCGGGCCGCCTCGTCGCCGCCGCGCAGAACAGGCTCGGCTGGCACTGGTGGCCCGGCACCAACGCCATCGCCACCGTGCCCCGCAACGGCATGGAGCCGTGCCAGCAGCGCACCGCCTGCATGTGGGGCTGCGTGGAGAAGGCGAAGGCCTCGACCGACCGCACGCACTGGCCGGCCCTCATCAGCCAGGGCGTGCGCCTCGTGACGAATGCCCGCGTCATCCGCATCGAGCTCGACCGGAAGGGGCTGGCGCGGGGTGCCGTCTATATCGACCGTACGACGGGCAGGGAGCATCTCGCCAAGGCCGCCATCGTCGTCATCGCGGCCAACGGCATCGGCACGCCGCGCCTGCTGCTTTCCAGCCGCGTGCCCGGCAAGGAAGATGGCATCGCCAACAGTTCCGGCCTCGTCGGCAAGCGGCTGATGCTGCATCCCACCGCCGCGGTCGTCGGCCTGTTCGACCAGCCGCTCGAAAGCTATCGCGGCGCCTGGGGGCAGGTCGCCTACACGCTGCAGTTCTACGAGACATCGAAGGACCGCGACTTCGTGCGCGGCTCGAAATGGAGCCTGCAACCGACCGGCAGCCCGGCCCAGATCGCCCGCCGCTGGCCCTGGGGGGACGAGAACCAGCTCTGGGGCGAGACCTTCCACGAGGAGTTCGCCCGCCGCTTCGGCCGGTCGGTCTCGTGGGGCATCATCTGCGAGGACCTGCCGGACACGGAGAACCGCGTGGAGCTCGACGAGGCGGCGCCGGACGACACCGGCATGCCGGGCGTGAAAATCCACTACAAGACGGGCGAGAACTCCCGGCGCATGCTGAAGTTCATGGTCGAGCGGGCGCGGGAATCGCTGATCGAGGCGGGTGCCTACCGTACCGTGACCGCGCCGCAAAGCCGCGAATCCGGCTGGCACATCCTCGGCACGGCGAAGATGGGCGACGACCCGAAAGACAGCGTGGTCGACCGTTACGGCCGGGCCCATGACGTTGCCAATCTCTTCATCGTCGACGGCAGCGTTTGGCCGACCTCGGCCGGCGTCAACCCGACCGCCACCATCGCCGCCTTCGCTTCGTGGAGCGCCGCCCATGTCGTTGCGAACCGGGCAAGCCAGAGGATGGCGTCATGAGCACCGAACCGTTGACCCAGGCCGAACGCAGCCGTCTCGAAGGGCTTTCCGATACCCTCATCCCGCCGGCTCCCGGTCATCTGTCCGCCAGCGAGGCGGGCATTGCCGGCGCGCTTCTGGAGCAGGCGCTGGCCTATGCCCCCGGCTTGGTCACCGTGCTGCGCAAGGTCATCGCCGCCGTCGGCGATGCGCCGCCGCGCCCGGCGCTGCTTACGCTGAAGGCGGCGGATCCGGCGACCTACGACACCTTCTGCGAGACCATCGCGGCCATCTACTTCCTGTCGCCGGACGTGCGCGCGGCCGTCGGCTTTCCGGGGCGCGAGCCGAAACCGGCGCGGGTCGATGTCGCCGATATCGAAGACCTGCTGATGCCGGTGCTGGAAGCCGGCTTTGCGCCGCGTGCCATCTAGGGAGAGCCGACCATGCTTCTCGAAGGCAAAAGAGCCATCGTCACCGGCGGATCGCGCGGCATCGGCAGCGCCATCGTCGTGGAGTTCGCCCGGCAGGGTGCGGATGTGGTTCTCGGCTATTTCGGCGAGAACGACAGCGGCTACGGCAGGGCTTCGGCGGTCGACGGCGTCGTTGCCGAGGTCGAGGCGCTCGGCCGCAGATGCGTGCCCGTCGAAGGCAATATCGGCGAGCCGGCCACGGCCGCGAAACTGGTCGATGCGGCGGTGACGGCGTTCGGTGGCGTCGATGTTCTGTCCTCCAATGCCGGCATCTGCCCGTTCCACGGTTTCCTCGACATGCCGCCGGAGATCCTGCAGCGCACCGTCGCGGTCAATCTCGAGGGGGCTTTCTACATCTGCCAGGCGGCGGCCAACCGGATGAAGGCGCAGGGCACGGGCGGCGCCATCGTCGCCACGAGCTCGATCTCGGCGCTCGTCGGCGGCGGCATGCAGACGCATTATACGCCGACCAAGGCCGGCCTGCATTCGCTGATGCAGTCCACCGCCATCGCGCTCGGCCCCCATGGCATCCGCTGCAACTCGGTGATGCCGGGCGCGATCCTGACGGACCTCAACCGCGAGGACCTCGAGGATGAGGAGAAGCTTGCCTATTTCAGCAAGCGCATCCCGCTCGGCCGCATCGGCCAGCCCGGGGACGTCGCGACCTGCGTCGCCTTCCTCGCGTCCGACATGGCGGCCTATGTCACCGGCGCCTCGCTGCTCGTCGACGGCGGCATGTTCGTCAATCTTCAATGACAATCCACCTGACCGCCGGAGCAAGGCCATGAGTTCACCCTTCCGTATCGCCGCCGTGCGCACCTATCTCGTGGAAAGCCAAGGGGATGGCGGCGATTACCACCGGCAGAAGGAGGGGCACTGGCTGATCGACACGCTGATCAGCAACCCGATGTCCGCCTATCCGGACTACAAGGCCAGCCGCACGAGCTGGGGCATCGGCGTGCTCGGCTCCATCGTCGTCGAGATCGAGACGGAGACGGGGGCGACAGGCGTTGCCACCGGCTTCGGCGGGCCGCCCGCTCTCTGGCTGATCCGCAACCATTTTTCCCGCTTCCTCGTCGGCCAGGATGCCCGAAACATCAACCGCATCTGGGACCAGCTCTTCCGGGCCTCGATGTTCTACGGCCGCAAGGGCCTGCCGATCGCCGCGATCAGCGTGGTCGATCTTGCGCTGTGGGATCTCGTCGGCAAGGTACGGGGAGAGCCGGTCTACAATCTCATCGGCGGGCTGAGCCGCGAGGAGATCAGCTTCTACTGCACGGGGCCGGCGCCGGACGCGGTCAAGGCGCTCGGCTTCTGGGGCGGCAAAGTGCCTTTGCCGCATGGCCCCGCGGATGGCGAGGAGGGGTTGCGCGCCAATGTCGCCTTCCTCGCCCGACACCGGGAAAAGGTCGGCCCCGGCTATCCCCTGATGGTGGATTGCTACATGTCGCTCGACGTGCCCTATGCCATCAGGCTGGCGGAAGCCTGCAAGCCGCTCGATATCTACTGGTGGGAGGAGGCGCTGCATCCGGACGACGTGGAGGGCTTCCGGCTGATCAAGCAGGCGCAGCCGACCGTCCGCTGGACCACCGGCGAGCACGAATATTCGCGCTACGGCTTCCGGCGGCTGATCGAGGAACGGCTGATCGACGTCCTGCAGCCGGATGTCATGTGGGTGGGCGGCCTCACCGAGCTGCTGCGCATCTCCGCGCATGCCTCGGCCTATGACATCCCTGTCATCCCGCATGGCAGCGGCCCCTATTCCTACCATTTCATCGCCTCCCAGCCGCACTCGCCCTACTGCGAATACGTCGCCGCGAGCCCGGACGGGCGCTCCGTGCTGCCGGTCTTCGGCCGGTTGTTCAGGGACGAGCCGATGCCGCGGAACGGCAAGCTCACCGTCGGGAATGCCCCCGGCTTCGGCATGGAGATCGCCGACCGGGCGATGCTGACGCTTTTCGAATAGGACAGGATCAACAGGATGAACCAGATCGACCTCACCGGCCAGACGGCCGTCATCACCGGCGGCGCGCAGGGCCTCGGCTTCGCCATCGCTAGGCGCATCGCCGCGTCGGGCGCAAGGGTCGCGCTTTGGGACGTGGACGCTGCCGAACTGCAAAGGGCCGTTGCCGAACTCGGCGAAGCGGCATGCGCCGTCCCCGTCGACATCACCGATCCGCAGGCGGTGGTCGATGCGGTGGCGCGGACCGAGGCGGAACGCGGGCCGATTTCCATCCTCGTCAATTCGGCCGGCATCGCCGGGCCGAACCATGCGCTCGACGACTATCCGCTCGACGATTGGAAGCGCGTCATCGACATCAACCTCAACGGCGCCTTCTACGTGAACCGCGCGGTGGTGCCGGGCATGAAGGCGCGCGGCTACGGCCGCATCGTCAACATCGCCTCGATCGCCGGCAAGGAAGGCAACCCCAACGCATCGGCCTATTCAGCCTCGAAGGCGGGGGTGATCGGCATGACCAAGTCGCTCGGCAAGGAGCTGGCCGGCCAGGACATCGCCGTCAACGCCATCACGCCGGCCGCCGCGCGCACCCGCATCTTCGACCAGATGAAGCAGGAGCATATCGACTACATGCTGTCGAAGATCCCGCGCGGCCGGTTCCTGGAGGTCGACGAGGCCGCCAGCATGGTCGCCTGGCTCGTCTCCCGCGAAAACAGCTTCACCACCGCCTCCGTGTTCGACCTTTCGGGCGGCCGGGCGACCTATTGATGCCGGCGGGCTGCCATGGGTAATTCCAGCAAGGGAACGTTGCGGCCTGCCTGCTGCGCCGACGGACTACGCCGGCTGACTTGCCTCATGCCGGCCGGTCCTCATCGTCCTGCCTGACCCGGGCGGTGCTCTCGCGAACGACGATTTCGACGGGGAGGATCGTCTCCATCGGAATGTCTTCGGCCTTGTCGCCATTCATGAGCTTCAGCAGCACGGTGGCGGCGGTTTGGCCGGCGCTGTGCTGGAGAATCCGCACGGTCGTCAGCCGGGGACGGATCAGTTCGAGGAACGGCATGTCGTTGAAGCCGGTGACGGAGATCTCGCGGGGGCAATCGATGCCGTGCTCGCGCAGTTCGTCGATCGCGCCCAGCGCGAGACGGTCGTTGGCGCACAAGGCGGCGGTGAATCTCCTGCCCGATGCCAGCAGTTCCCGGATGCAGCGCGCGCCCTCCTTCTCGTCGAAGCGCCGGGCTGTCGCCACGAGGGCCGGATCGAAGTCGAGCGAGAGTGTCGCGGCGGCATTGCGGAAGGCGGCCAGGCGAAGCTGGCCGGTCGACAGATCCTGCGGGCCGGCCACATGGGCGATGTCGCGATGCCCGAGGTCGCGCAGATGGCGCAACATCTCGCAGATGCCGGCATCCTCGTCATTGATGATGTAGGGGATCTGCGAGTTCTCGACCATGCGGTTCAGCGTCACCACCGGCAAGCCTTCGGCTGCCGCCCTCGCGATGGAAGGGTCGCTCCTCAGCACCGCCGCGTGGATGATGCCGTCGACGCCGCGGTCGCGCAGCACGTCGACGAGGCGGGTTTCCCTGTCCCGCTCGCTGTCGGTGTTGACGATGATCGACGCATAGCCAAGCGGCTCCAGAACGCTTTCGATGCCGCGCAGGATCGGCGGGAAGATGACGTTGGTAATGTCGGGGATCATCACGCCCACGGTCATCGTGCGATTGGTCCGCAGGCCCGCGGCGATGCGGTTCGGCCGATATCCCAGCGCGTCCGCCGCAGCCTGGATGCGGCTGGCGACCTCCTCCGTGATCGACTTGCGCTCGACCGGATCCAGGGCCCGGGAGACGGTGGATACGTGCACGCCCGTCTCACGGGCGATGTCCTTCAGCGTAATCCGTTTCTGCCGCATCTGGCCCCCTTTGATTTGCACATATTAGCAGATCGCGGACGGCGTACGCAATCGTTTGCAAAAATCCTTGACCAAACGCAAGTCCCATGATACCTCATCTTCGCAATCGATTGCACGGAAAGGCTTGGAGGAGTGTTCGTGCATCGAGCAACTGCTTGGTCGTCAAGGAGGGCGGGCGAGCAAACATCCCCAATGGACCCGGACGGAAAAGCGGGCAAGGCCGCAGGACGAACTTTGCCGGGCATGGAACGCAGCCGGGTGTCTTAATAGCGGACGCCTGGTCATCGATGCAATCGAGCGCTAACGGGAGGAAGGCGTATGAGATTGAACACATTGCTCGCGGCAACGGCCGCGGCGGCGATAATGGCAGGCGCGGCGCATGCCGAAAACCTGAAGATAGGCGCTTCGCTGCCGATTACCGGCGGCCTGTCGGTCAGCGGCGAGAAGCACAGGCGCGGCTATGAACTCTGCACCAAGCTGATCAATGACGCCGGCGGCATTCTCGGCCGGCAGGTCGAGCTGGTCGTCAGCGACAACCGGTCGGACACCGCAACCGCGATCAACCAGTATGAGCGCTTCATCAATGTCGACAAGGTCGAGGTCGTATACGGCACGTTTTCGAGCCGCCTGACCTTTCCCGTCGCCAGCATCCTTTCGAAATACAACATGGTGCACGCCATTCCCTCGGGCGGCGCCTTGCGCATCTACGAGCAGGGTTACAAGAACCTGTTCTACTTCCAGGTCAACGCTGCCGAATATACCGGCAAGGACGTGGCCGCGGTGATCAAGCAGCTCATTCCGGCGGGCGAGGCGCCGAAGTCTGTCGCCGTGGTCTCGGCCGACGACTTCTTCGCCAATGCCATCGAGGCGGGCCTGCTCGGGCAGAAGGTGAAGGACCCGGCGACCGACAAGGAGATCGCCGACCTGGCACCAGGCTATCTCTCCGACGCGGGCATCGAGGTGCTGATGCAGGAAAAGTGGCCGGAGGAAGGCTTCAACGACTGGCTGAACCTCGCCAACTCGATCAAGCGCTCCGGCGCAGAAATGGTCATCGGCCTGACGGCCTCGGCGGAGGAGGCCGTGCAGCTGACACGCAGCCTCAAGACCGTCGGCGCCACGCCCAAGCTGGTCTATCTCAGCCAGGGCGCGCAGACGGAGTTCGTCGAGGGCGTCGGCAAGGAAGCGGCCGATGGCGTGCTGAACCACACCACCTGGCACAAGGACGTGCCGTTCGAGAGCACGCTGGCCGGCAAGCCGTTCAACAATGCCGACTTCGTCAAGGCTTTCACCGCCGAATACGATGTCGAGCCGGATGAGGACAGCGCCATTCCGTTCGCCGTTTGCCAGGGCATCGAGCAGGCGATCCTCGGGGCGGGCACGACCGACAATGCCAAGATGGGTGAATGGCTGCATGCGCGCACCAAGGACGATCCCGTGCGCACCGTGCTTGGCCGCTTCTCCTGGGACGAAGTCGGCCTGCCGGTGGAGAAGTCCCACATCATGACGCAGTGGCAGGACGGCAGCCTGACCTTCGTCTACCCGACCGGCGAATTCGAAGGCGTGTCGCCGTTCCGCTACCCCAAGAACGGGTTCTGAGAAGACGGCAGCGGAAAGGTGCCCGGCGTGGGCATCTTTCCCACTGCGGCCATTGTCGGCGCAACTCGGAAGAGGAGATGGCGCATGCTTGAAGTGAAGAACCTCTGTAAGCATTTCGGCGGCATCAAGGCCGTCGACGGTGTCACGTTCACGGTCGAGAAAGGCGCGATTACCGCCCTGATCGGACCGAACGGCGCCGGGAAGACGACCGCGTTCAATTGCATCAGCCGGACGGCGGCGCCGACATCGGGCGAGGTCTGGCTCGACGGCGAGCGGATCGACCACCTCCGCCCCCACAAGATCACGGCGAAGGGCCTCAGCCGGACCTTCCAGATCTCGCGCAATCTCGGCGACATGACCGTGATCGAGAATGTCATCGTCCAGTCCAGGGTCGATGGCCTGCGCGGCCTGTTCCGCCCGGCCATGTCGCGGGAGGAAAAGGACAAGGCGATGTCGATCCTCGATTTCCTCGGCATCACCCGCATCGCCCACGAGGATGGCCACAACCTTTCCTACGGCCAGAAGAAGCTCATGGACCTTGCCGCGCTCCTGATGTCCGATCCCAAGATCATCCTGCTCGACGAGCCGGCCGGCGGGGTCAACCCGTCGCTGATGGAGGAGATCGTCGGCCATATCCGCGCGCTCAACGACAAGGGCCTGACGGTGCTGATCGTCGAGCACAACATGGACCTGATCATGCGGCTCTCGCACAAGGTCGTGGTCATGGCGCACGGCAAGGTCATCTGCGCCGGCACGCCCGATGTGGTGCGCAAGGATCCCCATGTGCTCGATGCCTATCTCGGCGGCGTCCTGGAAGACGAGGCAGCCTGATGACGAAGCTTCTGGAGGTCACCAACATCACCGCCGGCTACGGCGACGGCCCCGCCATCATCGATGGTGCCCAGCTGACCATCGAGCCCGGCAAGGTCCATTGCATCATCGGCCCGAACGGCGCCGGAAAATCGACGCTGCTCAAGGCGATCTGCGGCATGCTGTCGATCCGCAAGGGCGACGTCGTGTTCAAGGGCGAGCGGCTGAACGGGCTGCGCCCCGACCAGATCCTGCGCAAGGGCATCTGTTTCGTGCCGCAGGAGCGCGCACTGTTCGCGAAGATGACCGTGCGCGAGAACCTGCGCATGGGCGGCTTCATCCTCGACGACAAGCGGGAGCTGGAGCGCCGCATCGACGGCATCCTGGAACGCTTCCCGATCCTTCGCGAGCGTGCCGACCAGCATGCCGGCACCATGTCCGGCGGCCAGCAGCAGACGCTCGCCATGGCCCGCACGCTCATCATCAAGCCCGACATCGTCATGCTCGACGAACCGTCCCTCGGCCTGGCGCCGAAGGTCGTCCAGGAGATGTTCGACATCATGAAGATGATGTCGGCGGAAGGCGTCACCGTGCTCCTCGTCGAGCAGAATGCGCTGATGGGCCTCAAGAACGCCGACTGGGGCGTGGTGCTCGATCTCGGCCGGACGCTGTTCGAAGGCCCGGCCGCCACGGTGCTGGCCGATCCGCGCATCCAGGAACTTTACCTCGGCGGCAAGAAGGCCGCCTGACGAGGAACAGACATGGCAGAGATATTGCAGATTCTGATCCTGGGCCTGGCGCTTGGCGGCGTCATCGCCCTCATGGGCTCCGGCCTGTCGCTGGTCTTCGGCGTGATGCGCATCGTCAATCTCGCCCATCCCGCGCTGATCATCGGCGGTGCCTATATCACCTACCTGGCGTTCAAGACGTTCGACATCGATCCGATCGCCATGCTGCCCGTCGCAGCCGTCGCCATGGCCGCCGTCGGCGTGGTGCTCTACCGGCTGCTGTTCCAGCGGGAGGCCAAGAGCGCCAAATATTCCGAGATGACGGTGCTTCTCACCTTCGCGCTGGCAATGATGGTGGAAGGGCTGCTCGGCGGTCTCTTCACCAACACGCAGCGGGTGACGTCGCCCGACTACGCCACCGCCGCCTTCTTCATCGGTGATGTCTTCATCCCCAAGGGGCAGCTCTATGCCGGCCTCGTCTCGCTGGCGATCATCGCGGCGCTGTCCCTGTTCCTCAAATATTCGCGGCTCGGCTATGCCATCCGCGCCACGACGCAGAACCGTGAGGCGGCGGAGCTCCTCGGGGTCAACGTGCAGTTCATCAGCGTGCTCGCCTTCGCCATCGGCATCGGCCTTGCGGGCGCCGCCGGATCGCTGGTCAGCTTCGTGTTCAGCTTCTTCCCGGCCAAGCACTGGGAATGGATCGCCATGCTGATGTCGGTGGTGGTGCTCGGCGGCATGGGCAGCATCCTCGGCACGGTGGTGGGTGCGCTGATCCTGTCCGTTGTCGCCGCCTTTGTCGGCACCTGGATCGGGGCGACCTGGTCGACGCTGACCTTCTTCCTCGCCCTTTTCATCATTCTGCTGGTTCGGCCCCAGGGTCTGTTCGGCGAAAAACCGGAGATGGCATGATGGCCGTTACCCTTCAGGATTCCAGCGCCAGCGCCGTCATCGAGGCACGCCGCGCCCACAACGAGAAACTGTCGCGCAAGGCGGACCAGACCCGGGCGACCTGGTTTCCGCTCACGCTGCTTGCGCTGCTTGCCGCGATGCCGCTGCTGCAATTCGTCGGCAACTACAATTACGTCCTGCACCTGGTGCTGTTCACCGCGTCCTATGTCGCCATGGCCTCGGGCTGGAACATCCTCGGCGGTTTCGCCGGCTATGTCTCGCTCGGCCACGCCGTGTTCTTCGGCGTCGGGGGATATTTCTCCGGCATGCTTCTGGCGCGCTACGGCATTTCCACGCTGATCACCGCGCCGCTCGCCGGCCTCGTCGCGGCGGCCATCGGCTATGCCGTGGGCTTGGTCACGCTCAAGGTGCGCGGCCCGAGCTTCATCATCTCGTCGATCGCCCTTCTGATGATCGCCCGCATCCTGTTCGACAACTGGCATTTCATCGGCGGTGCCAACGGCCTGACCCTGCCGCCGAACGATCTGTCGGTGCAGTGGGCCAAGCTGCCCTACTACTATGCGATGCTGGCGATCGCGGCCTTCACCATATGGTCGGCCTACAAGATCAAGCACTCGAAGTTCGGCCTCGGCCTGCGTGCTCTTTCGAAGGACGAGATCAAGGCGGAAAGCGCCGGTATCGACACGCGCTTCTACAAGGTCGCGGCCTTCGCGCTCTCGGCTTTCTTCGTCGGAATGGTGGGCGCGGTGTGGGGGGAGTATCTCACCTATCTGCGGCCGAACATCTTCCTGCTCATCCTGGTCTCGGCCAACATGGTGCTGATGTGCATCCTCGGCGGCAAGGGCACGATCGCCGGGCCGGTGATCGGCGCGATCCTGATCGTCGCGCTCAACGAGCTCTTCGTCGCCACCATGGGGGCCTCCGAAATCAACATTCTCGGCACCGGCCTGGTGATGGCGATCGGCCTGATCTTCTTCCCGCTGGGACTGGTCGGAACCCTTGCCAGAAGCGGAAGGCTCCCCCGCATCCTCAACTGGGACTAGCAGGGCGCCGCCAGGCCCCGACATCGAGGATACGGCTCGTACGGTCAACGAGAGGAAAACGACATGCCGGAATTCGTTCTCTACAACGCGCCGCAGTCCACATGCAGCCAGCGGGTCCGTTATGTGCTTCATGCGAAGGGCAGGGTCTTCGAGGAGCACAGGCTCGATCTCTTCAAGGGGGATCAGCTCACGCCCGAATACCTCGCGATCAATCCCAATGGCGTGGTCCCGACCCTGCTGCATGACGGCGCCCCGGTGACCGATTCCGCCGTCATCATGGAGTATCTGGAGGACATCCTCGGTAGCGTTACGCCGCTGAGGCCCGGCGATCCGCTCAAGGTGGCCGAGATGCGCGCGATGCTGCGCTTCATCGACGAGGTGCCGACGCCGGCAATCCGCGTGCCGTCGTACAACCTCGCCTTCCTGCCGCACTTCCAGGCGATGGGCGATGAAGAGTTCCAGGCGCTGTGCGACAGCAAGCCCCTGCGCCGCGAATTCCTCATGAAGATGGGGCGCACCGGGTTCCCGAAAGCCGAGATGGACGAGGCCCTGGCGCGCCTGCAGCGCGGCATCGACCGCATGGCGACATGGCTTGCCGCCAGCGGCGGGCCCTGGCTGATGGGCGCGGAGCTCAGCCTTGCCGATATCGCGATCATGCCCGTCATCGTGCGGATGGACGACATCCGGCTTGCCGGAATGTGGTGCAAAGCGCCCGCCATCGGCCGCTGGCTCGAGAGGGTCCGGCAAACGCCCGCCTTCTCCGCGACCTACTATCACGGGTCGCTGCTGACCGAGAAGTACCCGCATCTCGCGGCCGCCGCCAAGCGGCGCGAACCCATGGACGCATGAACGCAGTGGAGGATGAAATGGACTATGTCAGCACCCCGCCCAAGCTCATCACCAGGGAAGCCGACGTGACGCCCACCGTTCTTGCGGCGATGGCGGACACCGACAATCCCCGGCTGAAGGAAATCATGACCGTGCTGGTGGAACACCTCCACCAGTTCATCCTCAAGACGCGCCCGACGGAGGAGGAGTTCGAATATGCGCTGCGCTGGATCGTCGAGATCGGCCAGCGGACGAACGAATTCCACAACGAGGTGGTGCTCGCCGCCGACGTGCTCGGCGCATCCACGCTGATCGACCTCATCAACAATGACGGCATGCAGGGCGAGACGATGTCGGCGCTGCTCGGGCCGTTCTACCGCGGCGATGCGCCGGTCTGCGCGAACGGCGACTGTATCGCCCGCTCGCAAACGCCCGGTGCCACGCTTTTCTTCTCCGGCAGGGTCATCGGAACCGACGGCGCGCCGATCGCCGGGGCCATGCTCGATGTGTGGCAGGCATCGCCGGTTGGCCTGTACGAGAACCAGGATGAAACCCAGGAGGATTGCAACCTTCGCGGCAAGTTCATCAGCGAGGCCGATGGCCGGTATCATTTCCGCTCGGTCAAGCCCGCCGGCTATCCGGTGCCGACCGACGGGCCTGTCGGCGTGCTGCTGCGGGCCCAGAACCGTGAACCGATGCGGCCGGCGCACGTCCATTTCATCGTGTCCGCGCCGGGGCACAAGACCCTGATCACGCAGATTTTCTCCGACACGCCCGAGGCGCTGGCGGCGGATGTCGTGTTCGGCGCCAAGCAGCAGATCGTCGGCAACTTCGTCATGCATACCGCGCCGCATCCCGATTATCCGGATGCGAGCCTGCCCTTCTACACCTGCGAATACGATTTCAAGCTGGTGCCTGGCAAGTCGACGCTGCCCGTCCCGCCGATTTCGGGAAAGAAGAGCTGAGCCATGGCTGCGCAAGACTCCCATCGTCCTCTTGAGGGCAAGGTGGCCGTCGTTGTCGGAGGCTCCGGCGGTATCGGTCGCGAGACCTGCCGGATGCTTGCCGCCGCCGGTGCCACCGTCGTCGTCGGCTACCGTTCGGGCAGGCAGAAGGCGGCGGAGATCGTCGGCGAGCTTGCCGGCGAAGGCCATGTCGCGCTGCCGGTCTCCATCGAGGAGACCGCGACGATCGAGGCGTTCCGGGATGGAGTGCTGGAAACGTTCGGCCGCGTGGACATCCTGGTCAATACGGCAGGCGTCACGGAGCCGGTGGCGCATGGCGACCTCGATGCCCTGACCGACGCGATGATCGACCGCATCTTCATCAACAACTGGCGCGGTGTCTTCGCCACGATCCGCGCCTTCGCGCCGGCGCTGAAAGCAAGTGGCGACGGCCTGATCGTCAACGTCTCGTCGATCGCCGCCTTCACCGGCATCGGCTCGAATGTCGCCTATTGCGGCGCCAAGGCGGGCCTCGACATCATGGCGAATTCGCTCGGCCGGGCGCTCGCCCCCGAGATCCGCGTCATGGTGGTCTCGCCCGGGGCCGTCGACACGCAATTCGTGCCCGGCAGAGGCAAGGAATTTGCCGACAAGGTCGCCGCGACCACCCCGCTCAAGCGGATTACCAGCCCGCTGGACGTCGCCGAGGCGATCGTTTCCTGCGCCACGCACCTGAAGTTCTCGACCGGCAGCCGGATCGTCGTCGATGGAGGAAGGCACCTGTAATGCAGCCGAAAGTCATCATCACCTGCGCCGTGACCGGCAACCTGACGACACGGGAGAACCATCCCGGCCTGCCGGTGACGCCGGAAGAGATCGCCGATGCCTGCCTCGAGGCGGCGGATGCCGGGGCCGCGATCGCCCACATCCACGTGCGCGATCCCGAAACGGCGAAACCGTCCATGGAGCTGAAGCACTATCGCGAGGTGGTCGAAAGGATCAGGGCGAAGAACAGTGCCCTGATCCTCAACGTGACCACGGGACCGGGAGGACGCTATCACCCGAGCGACGAGAATCCGGCGGTGGCCGGCCCGCGCACGACGCTGATGCGGCCGGAAAAGCGCGTCGAGCATATCACCGCGCTGAAGCCCGACATCGCCACGCTCGACCTCAACACCATGACCTTCGGCAACGAGGTGGTGATCAACACCCCCGGCAATGTGAAGATCATGGCCGACCTCATCAACGAGGCCGGCTCCAAGCCGGAGCTCGAGGTCTTCGATACCGGCCATATCGTGCTCGCGCAGGACCTGATGAAGGCGGGTGTGCTGAAATCACCGGCGATGTTCACTATCGTCACCGGTGTCAAATACGGCTTTCCCTCCACCACCGACGTCATGGCCACCGCCGCGCGCATGCTGCCGCGTGATGCCGCGTGGACGGGCTTCGGCGTCGGCCGGATGTCGTTCCCGATGGCGATGCAGGCCTATCTGCTCGGCGGGCATGTCCGCGTCGGCCTTGAGGACAATTCCTACATCGCCAAGGGCGTGCTGGCGAAGGGAAACGGCGAACTGGTGGAGCGCGCCCGCGACCTCATCGAGAAACTCGGCGGGCAGATTGCCGGTCCGTCGGAGGCCAGGGAAATCTTGGGGCTTGCGGCCTGAGCGGCGCAGCTGGAGCAAAGGAGACGAAGACATGAACATTCAAGCAAGCGCCAAAGCCGGCAATGCCCTCAGGGTTTCCCAGAAGTCGCCGGATCTCGACAACCTTCTGATCGATGTCGTCGAGGTGGCCGTACCGCGCCCCGGCCCCGGCCAGGTGTTGGTCGAGGTCGTGGCGGCGGGGGTCAATCCCAGCGACGTCAAGGCCTCGCTCGGCCACATGCCGCATGCCGTCTGGCCGCGCATACCGGGCCGCGACTTCGGCGGCATCGTGCGCGAGGGACCGTCGCAGATGATCGGCATGGAGGTCTGGGGCGGCGGCGGCGAACTCGGCATCAGCCAGGACGGCAGCCACGGCAAATGGATGGTGCTCGACCAGAAGGCGGTGCGCGCCAAGCCGGAGAATTTCTCGATGGAGGAGGCCGGCTCGGTCGGCGTGCCGTTCATCACCGCCTATGAGGGCCTGCGCGAGGCGGGCGGCGCCAAGCCGACCGACGTCGTTCTCGTCTGTGGCGGAAACGGCAAGGTCGGGCAGGCGGCGATCCAGCTTGCCACGATGGCCGGGGCGAAGGTCTTTGCCGTCGAATACAATGCGCAGCCCTTGATGGGCCACGCCAACGGCCCGGTCACGATGCTGAACAGCGCCGTCGACGATGTCGCTGCCATCGTTCGCGACATGACCGGCGGCCATGGCGCCGATATCGTCTTCAACACCGTGGGCAGCCCCTATTTCGAGATTGCCAACAAGGCGATGGCCAAGCAGGCGCGGCAGATCTTCATCTCGACCTTCGACCGCGCCGTGCCCTTCGACATCTTCAACTTCTTCCGCGGCCGCCACAAATATATTGGCATCGACACGCTGGCGCTGTCCTCCGTCGATGGCGCGCGAATCTTCGACAGGCTGAAGCTGAAGTTCGAGGAGGGCCTGCTCAAGCCGTTCCCGATCAACCCCGACTGCTGCTACGACCTCAAGGATGCTGCGAAGGCCTATGCCTCGGTGCTGCGCGGAACGCCCGAGCGGGTGCTGCTCAAGCCGTAAGGAGAGATCATGCAGGTCACCCGCTACAGCGAGGCGAAGCCTTACGAGGCTCCCGAACATTACGACATGCGCTGTCTGCGCCTGCAGGGCAAGGAGGCGACGGCGACGGATACGATCTGGATCGGCCTGTCGCATCTCCTGCCGGGCGGGCGCACCTCGCTCAAGGGGGCGGCGGTGGAGAAGATCTACATCGTCGTTGCCGGCGAAGTCACAGTTGAAACCGTCGATGCCGTCGTCACGCTCGGTGTGCTCGACAGTTGCCGGCTGGCGCCGGGCGAGGCGCGCGTGCTGGTCAACCGTACCAACGCGCCGGCATCGATCCTGCTTGCGATGCCGACCTGAAACCGAACGAACGGCAAAACATGTCGTGCGGAGCGGAAAGACACCGGTCGAAGGCGGAATCCTGTCCGCGTGAACCCAGGCGTTTGATCCCTGACGATGGGATATATCCGGCACCGCTGGAAGGACAAGAGAATGAGCGAGACGGAAAACAGGTTGCTGAGCGTGGTGGAACACTGGCTGCCGCGCATGGAGGTTGCCGGCATCCCTTCGGCGACGGCAAAGGCCGTGATCGACAGTGCCGGTGTCTGGGAGAACTGGCTTGCAGCCTGGAGCGCCGAAGGCGACCGCCATGCCGGGATGGGCGAGGCGGCCCTTGCGCGGGGCCGCAGGGTCACCGCCGGCGAGGCATTTGCCCGCGCCAGCCTGTTCTACCACTTCGGCCAGTTCATGGCTTTCGACGACCTTGACGCGAAGGAGCGCGTCGCGGCGCTGAAGGTGGCAGCGTTCCGCAAGGCCGCGCCGCTGCTGGAGCAGCCCGGCGAACCGGTCGAGGTGCCGTTCGAAGGCGGCGTGCTGCGCGGCTATCTCCGCCGGCCGGCGGGGCAGGAGCCGCATCCGCTGGCGCTCATCATCCCCGGCTCGGATTCCACCAAGGAGGAGTTTCCGGCGTTCGAACGGCATTTTCTCCTGCGCGGCATGGCGACGCTGTCGCTCGACGGTCCGGGACAGGGCGAGGGCCGGTCGCACGGCCACCTGCGGGCCGACGTCGCGCCGGCCGTCGCCGCGGCGATAAAGGCGGTCGAGGGCCGGCCCGGCCTTACGGGCGCCGTCGGCCTGGTCGGCATGGCCTTTGGCGGCTTTCTGGCGCTCCGGGCGGCGGCGCTGGAAGGGCTCGCCGCCGTCGTTTCCATCAATGGCTTTTATGATCTCGGGGCGCTCTGGCCGACATTGCCGAAGGTCTACCAGGACAACATGACCTTCGCGCTGGGTGGTGACGACGTCGTCGAAAGCGCCCGTCGTTTCACCCTGGCGGATATCGAGGGGCCGGCGGTGCCGGCGCTCGTTCTGCATGGCGGCCGCGACAGGATCTTTCCGCCGTCGGAAGCGCAGAAATGCGCCGATACGTGCAGGGCCGGTGCGGAACTGCATGTCTTTCCCACCGGAAACCACGTCTGCAACAACATCCCCTGGATGTACCGGCCGCTCGTCGCCGACTGGCTGGCGGAACGGTTGAAGGCGTAGCGCAGCGGGGCAATGGAGCCGGATGGCAGCTCGTTCGGGCTGGTGTGAAACAGGAAAAGTCCACTCGAAACTGGACGATTGTCCACCACAAGCGGACGCCGGCGCCTGATCCGATATCCCGGGTGCTGATACCAATTGCGGCACAGCGGAAGGCCAGCAGCCGACCGCTTTGCACTCAAGGGGAGCGAAGATGATTCACGCCGATGACGGGATATTGTCCCAGGAACAACGCCTGATGCGTGACAGCTGCCGATCGTTTGTCGACGATGTGGTGACGCCGTTCATCCGGTCGAACTGGCAGCGCGAATGGGACATGAGCCCGGGCGAACGGTTGCCGGGCGCGATCCTCGAAGGCGCGGAAGCGATCGGCATCCGCACCCTCGGCGTGCCGGAGGAATTCGGCGGGATCGATCTCGAGCGGGAGACCGAGGTGCGCACCTTCGCCCTGATCGCCGAGGAGATCGCCCGCGGCGATTCGGGCCTTGCCGACAAGCTGGTGCAGAACTGGAAGGTCTCGATCGTCATCCGCCAGTTCGCGGCGAAACACCTGCAGGAAAAATGGTTCCCGCGCCTGCTGGAGGACCCGAAGTTCCTCCTGGCGCACTGCCTCACCGAGCCGAGGGGCGCCTCCGACCGCTGGCTGCCCTACAACGTCCCGGAAGCCTCCATGCACACCAGGGCGGTGCCGGACGGCGACCACTGGGTCATCAACGGCCGCAAGCAGTTCATCTCGAATGGTTTCGACGCCAGCCTCTATGTCGTCTATGCCAATACCGATCCTTCCGTCGGCATGCTGCAGGGCACGTCGAGCTTCCTGGTTCCCCGCGAAACGCCGGGCCTGACCATCACCAAGTGCAACGAGACGATGGGCTGCCGCTTCATGAACAACGGCGAGCTGGTCTTCGAGGATTGCCGCATCCCGGCCGACTACCTGCTCGTCAAGAGCACGGCGCTGGCCTCCGCCGGCCAGTATTTCCGCGCCGGCAAGATCATCCAGGCGGCCAAGAACCTCGGTGTCGGCGTTGCCTGTTTCGAGCGCACGGCCGACTATGTCCAGAACTATGTCCAGGGCGGGCGCATCCTGATCAAACACCAGGCCGTGGCGCTGCGGCTCGCCGACATGGCGACGCGCATCGAGGCCGTGCGCTCGCTGGTCGAGCGAGCGTCGAAGGCGGTGGACGAAGCGCATCCCGACGCAGACGTCCTGTGCAACATGGCGAAGGTCTACGCGTCGGAGGAGATCATGAAGGTCGCCACCCACGCGCTGGAGCTTCACGGCGGCAACGGTGCGATGCTCGAATTCGGCATCGAGAAGCTGTTCCGCGATGCGGCGATCTTCCTGCACATGGATGCGACGGTCGATGTCAGCCGCATGAAGATCATCAAGAACATGTTCCCCGCCACCGCCGGCAAATATGCCGGCCCGGAAACCTGAAGCGAAGCGGGCGGGCGGGCGGCAGGGCCGGAGGACCCTGCCGCCTGTCCCGGCCAAGGGAGGAACACAGATGAAGATACTGGTTGCGGTGAAGCGGGTTGCCGATCCCAATGTCAAGGTGCGTGCCCTGGCGGACGGTTCGGGTGTCGACCTTGCGAACATCAAGATGACGATGAACCCGTTCGACGAGATCGCCGTCGAGGAGGCGGTCCGCCTGAAGGAGGCAGGGCTGGCGAGCGACGTCGTCGCCGTGTCGATCGGTTCCGAAAAATCCGCCGAGACCCTGCGCACGGCCCTCGCGATGGGGGCGGATCGTGGCCTGCTGGTCCGCACGGATGCGGTTGTCGAGCCGCTCGCCGTCGCCAAGATCCTGAAGGCCGTCGCCGAGGCCGAAAGGCCCGACATCATCATCACCGGCAAGCAGGCGATCGACGACGACGCCAACCAGACCGGCCAGATGTTGTCGGCGTTGCTGGGGTGGGGGCAGGGGACGTTTGCCTCGAAGCTCGTCGTCGGCGACAAGGCGATCGAGGTCACCCGCGAGGTCGACGGCGGCCTGCAGACGGTCGGCCTGCCGCTTCCGGCGCTGGTCACCGCCGATCTCAGGCTGAACGAGCCGCGATACGCCTCGCTGCCCAACATCATGAAAGCAAAGAAGAAGCCGATCGATGAACGGACGCCCGCCGACTACGGCGTGGCCGTCGAGCCGCGCCTGACGGTCGTGCGGGTGCACGAGCCGGCAACCCGCAAGGCCGGCATCAAGGTCGGCTCGGTGGGCGAACTTGTCGAGCGGTTGCGTATGGAAGCAGGAGTTCTCTGATGACCATTCTCGTTCTGGCAGAGCATCAGGATACGCAGCTTGACGACGTCACCGCCAAGGCGGTCTCCGCCGCAGGGCGGATCGGCGGCGAGGTCCACGTCCTTGTCGCGGGGTCCGGCTGCCAGGCGGCGGCCGAAGCGGCGGCGGGCCTTGCGGGCGTCGCCCGGGTCCTCCTCGCGGACGACCCCTCCCTGTCGAACCGGCTCGCGGAGCCGGTGGCGGCCCTGGTCGTCAACCTTGCGGGCGGCTACGACGCCGTCCTCGCACCCTCGACCACCAGCGGCAGGAACATCCTGCCGCGCGTCGCCGCGCTGCTCGATGTGATGCAGATATCCGACGTCGTCGCGATCGACGGGCCGGACCTGTTCCAGCGCCCGATCTATGCGGGCAACGTGATCCAGACCGTGCGGTCCACGGACGCGAAAAAGGTGCTGACCATTCGCGCATCCTCCTTCCCCGCCGCGTCCGTCGCGGCGGCGGCAGTGCCGGTCGAAGCTGTCGCCATCCCGGAAAACCCCGGCCGGTCGACGTTCGTGCGGAGCGAATTTTCGCGGTCCGAGCGTCCGGAACTGGCGGGGGCGCGGATCGTCGTGTCGGGCGGGCGGGCGCTGGCCTCCGCCGAAAACTTCGAGACTGTGCTGGCACCGCTGGCCGATACGCTGGGCGCTGCGATCGGCGCGAGCCGCGCGGCCGTCGATGCCGGTTATGTCTCGAACGATCTCCAGGTCGGCCAGACGGGCAAGATCATTGCGCCCGACCTCTACATCGCCTGCGGCATTTCCGGTGCGATCCAGCATCTCGCGGGCATGAAGGATTCCAGGGTGATCGTCGCGATTAACAAGGATCCCGATGCACCGATCTTCCAGGTCGCCGACTATGGTCTGGTTGCCGATCTGTTCGAAGCCGTGCCGGAATTTCATGCAGCGGTTGCCGAAGGCGCAAAAGCCTAGGTGATCGGGAACCACGTCTCGCCAAACGACCGCAGACAGGAGCGAACATGGCCAAGGGAAGGGGCAGGAAGACGGTGCCGCCGCATTCGGATCCGGACGAGAATCCGGAAGATCGGACCGATGCCGTCCCCTTTCGCTCCTACGCGCTCGACAGGTCCGACAGCCCGCGTTTCCACATCCGGCTGGTGGAGAACACCCAGCGGCTCTACCTGGCCCACAAGCATGATTATTTCCAGATCCTCTATTTCCTCTCGGACGCCCCGGCGATGCGGATCGGCCTGACCTCGCACAAGCCCAAGGCCGGCTCCATCTACTTCATTGCACCGATGGTGCCGCACCAGATCCGGTTCGACTATGCGACGCGCTGCATCGTCGCCTATTTCGATCTCGACTTCCTTCGCCCCAATATCACGCGGTCCTACCCCATGGCGGAGCTGGTGCGGCTGGCGTCGGAACTGACGCCCTTCGCCTGGCAGAACCATGTGAGTTTCGATCTCGACGCCGCGCAGAGCGAACGAACGGAGCGCGCGATCGCTTCGATGATCGAGCAGCACCGATCCGAGCGTATCGGCGCGATGGAGATCGTTCGCGCCGAGCTGACGCTGATGCTGGCCACCCTGTGCCAGGACTACGAGGCCGAATTCGCGGAACTGTCGAGGACCCTGCCGGTGGTCGGCCGCGACAGCGGGCACATGCGCCGCATCGCCGAGTTCATTGGTGAAAACTATACGCGCGGCCCGAGCCTCGATGAAGCGGCTGCGGCGGCGCGCCTTTCCAAGAGCCGGCTATGTGCCCTGATCCGCCAGTATACCGGCACCAGCTTTCAGGTGCTGATCCGCGAAATGAGGATCGAGGACGCGCGGGAGCGCCTGGTTCTGACCGACGATACGATCGGCCAGATCGCCTACCGCGTCGGCTACAACGACGAGAAGTATTTCCTCCGGGCGTTCAAGAGTTCGGCGGGGATGACGCCGAGCGCCTACCGGCTGAAACGGGCCAAGGAAAACCTCGCCGCCTCCTTGCCCGAGCGACCCTTCTCGCCGCAGGCGGGTACCCGGCGTTCGGTTCCGACCTCTCTCGACAGTGCCGCGAGGCGCAAACCATGAGCTCTTCCATCTCATTCCAGCTCAACGGATCAATGGTGCGGGTGGATGATGCTGGCGACGAGCCCCTTCTCTTCGTGTTGCGGAACCGGCTCGACCTCAAGGCGGCCCATTTCGGCTGTGGCCTGGAGCAGTGCGGCGCATGCGTGGTCAGCATCGACGGGCAGGCGCGCTACTCCTGCACGCTGCCGGTGTCTGCGTTGGCCGGGGCCGATGTGACGACCCCCGAGGGGTTGGGTGGCGATCCCGTCGGGATGGCGCTGCTCGAAGCGTTCGAGGCAGAGCAGGCCGGCCAGTGCGGCTATTGCATCTCCGGCATCCTGATGCGTGTCCACGCGCTGCTCAAGGCGCAATGCCGGCCGAGCCGCGAGGCGGTGGTTGCCGCGCTCGACAAGCATCTGTTCCGGTGCGGCGCGCATGGCAGCATCCTTCGGGCCGTCGAGCGCGCCGCGGCCCGTCTCGGCGGGGGAGCATGATGATGGACAATGCGCTCCCCAAAAGCCTCCAGGACAATCCCGAGCTGGGCCGCTGGGTTTCCTTCGACGAGCCGGGCATTGTCGGCATCCGATCGGGCAAGGTCGAACTCGGCCAAGGCATCCTCACGGCCCTTGCCCAGATCGCCGCCGACGAACTGTTCCTCGATCCGGGGCTGGTCGCGCTCGTTCCCTGCGACACGGATTGGTCGCCGGATGAGGGCATCACCGCCGGCAGCCAGTCCGTCGAGGTCTCGGGGGCATCCATCCGCATCGCCATGGCGCAGGCGCGTGCGGCCTTGATCGATGTTGCCGCGGCCCGCCTCGGCGCCGATCGTGCCGGCCTGTCCTGTCGGGACGGGGACATTCTTCTCGATGGCGCACCGACGGGGCTCGATTTCTGGTCTCTCGCGCCCGAGGTCGATTGGCGGCAGCATGTCAGCGGCGACGTGCCCGTGCAGCCCGTCGGGGCCTATCGCGCCGTGGGGGAGAGCCATCCGCGCATCGACATGGCGCCGAAGCGCGGCGGCAGCGGTTTTATCCACGATCTTTCCCTGCCGGGGCTGCTGCATGCCAGGGTCGTCCGGCAACCGTTCCGGCTGGCGCGTCTGGCCGATGTCAATGACGCGTGGCTCCAGCGTCGCCATCCCGGTATCACGGTCCTGCGGAAGAACGATTTCCTCGCCCTCGTCGGCCCCGATGAATACGGTGTCCATGCCGCACATGCCGAAGCGGACAGATTCACCGCATGGGAAGAGGCGCCCGGCCGCTGGCGCCCGGCGGAGACGGCCGGCGAGACGGTCATCCGGCCCGGAACGGTTCCGTCTTCTCCGGGGGCGGCAGGCATAGACGTGCGATATTCGCGGGCGCGTGTGGCGCACGCATCGATCGGACCGTCCTGCGCACTGGCCTGGCTCGATGCCGGCCGGTTGACGGTGTGGAGCCATTCGCAGGGTATTTTCCCGCTTCGCGCGCAGATTGCCGGATGCCTCGGGTTGGAGTTGTCGGCGGTACGGGTCATCCATGCGCATGGTTCCGGCTGCTACGGCCACAACGGCGCTGACGATGCCGCGCTCGACGCGGCCATTATCGCGCTGGAACTGCCGGGCCAGCCGGTGCGCGTACTGTGGTCGCGCGAAGACGAGCTGAGCCGTGGCCCGCTAGGGGCCGCCATGTCGGCCGGGGTCGAGGCGGAGATCGACGCTGCCGGCGGGGTGGCATCGTGGCGCCTGTCGGTCGTGAGCGAGCCGCATGCCCAGCGCCCGGGCTTCGGGGGACATGTCAATCTCAGCTCGGCCGAAGCGCTCGACAGCGCACGTCTGCCGGGAAAGGTCGAGGACCTTCCTGCTGCCGCCGGCGGCGGTGCCGCGCGAAATGCCGTGGCGATCTACGATTTCCCGGGCCAGCAAATGACCGTCCGGCTCGATACGCGCAGCCGCATCCGCACCTCCTCGTTGCGCTCCCTGGGCGCCCATCTCAATGTCTTTGCCATCGAGTCCGCGATGGACGAGCTGGCGGATCTCGCCGGCGCCGATCCGCTCGACTTCCGGCTGCGTCATCTCGGCGACGAGCGCTGCCGCGCCGTTCTCGAAGGGGCGGCGGAGATGAGCGGCTGGCCCGGCAGCCACCGGGCGGGCGAAGGGCGGGCGCTCGGGATCGCTGCTGCCCGCTACAAGAACAAGGGTGCCTGGCTTGCCGCCGTCGCGGAAGTCTCGGTGGACGAGGAGATCAGGCTGGAGCGGCTGTGGCTTTGCGCCGATGTGGGCCTTGTCGTCAACCCGCAAGGCGCGCGAAGCCAGATCGAGGGAGGCGCCATCCAGGCGGCGAGCTGGACCCTCAAGGAAGAGGTGAAGGTCAAGGACGACCGGGTGCCGGCCTTCGACTGGAGTGCCTATCCGATCCTGACGTTCTCGGAAATTCCCGAGATCGAGACGCGGTTCATCGTCGATCCGGCGCGCGCGCCCCTCGGTGCGGGCGAGGCCGCGCAGGGGCCGGTGGCCGCGGCCATCGGAAACGCCGCGTCCCGGGCGCTTGGCCTGAGGCTGCGCGACCTGCCGCTGACGCGGGAACGGCTGGTCGAGGTTCTCATGGGCGCCTGACCGGTATTCGCATTCGGTCCGATTTTCCGCGGCCCGGCTGCGAGGGATCGACGATCGCGACAGCGTGGAGTTTGATGTCGCGATCGTCCGGGCCGGCGGGCTTTGCGGCGGCGATCTGGGTCAGGCAGGAGGGCCCCGGTCGGTATCCATGGCAAGAGGTGCGGCGGCCTCTCGGCTTTCGTGCAGGGTCAGCAGCCAGATCGCGGCGTTGCAGAACGGGGTGATGATGTCCGGGGCGGGAGCGCTGATCCAGCCTGCGAGCCTTTCGGCCATTGTGCGGTAGCCGGCATTGTCGAGGCGCGTTGCCAGCGCGGTGCCCGTCGCACCTGCGGCGTTCCGCGCGCGCATTCCGCCGTGCAGCACGCCGCCGAGGAGGATTTCCGTTTCCTCGAGCAGGTCGTTCGGCATATCCCGGAGCGCGGGAGTGACCGCATGCGTGCTGTCGTCGTCGGCGTCGAGGTCGGGCACGATGAAGCGGTCGGCAGAAAGCGACCACGGCGTGCAGACGAGCGCGCCGCCTTCCATTCTCACCGGTCCTGCGACATGGCGTACCGGCCCCCAGCTTCCCGATAGCGCGGCGGCAAGAATCCTGGTCGCACTGGGTGCGGCGGCATCGAATTCGCGTTCGAGATGAAGGGTGCCGCCATCGTTGCACAGGCGCACCGCTCCTTCCCATATCTGGCGACCGGGTGCCCAGGATTGGCCGAGAACCGCGTCGATATCGAAGACATGCACGGTATCGCACAGCCTGCGCGGGCGCAGCAGCGAGATCGGCCGGCTGCGCAGGGCCGTGGCGATCGGCGTAAGGCTGGCGGCCGCAAGCGGCGCCGGAAAGGAAAAGGCGGCGTCGCGCGGCATGACCTGCGTGCGTCCGCCAGAACCGCTGCCGAGGCTGAGCAGCCCATCGGCCCGGCGCCGTGCGACGCTGGTGAGGATCTGCCCGCGGCCGACACCGGCGACCGGCAGTCCCGGCGCCATCTGCCGGCGGCGCACGGTGGCATGGAAGGCGTGCTTCTCTGCCGGGAGCGGCGAGAACAGCTTCTCGATGAGCATGGTTGCGCCCATGTCGCTATCGGCGAGCAGCACGGACGCGCGGATATCGGCACCCTCCTGCCGGAGCCGGGCGCCGAGCGAGACCAGGCGCGATTTGCCCATGGCGGTTTCGAAAGGCTCGCCAATGCCGAGGGCGGTGGCCGCGTCCCCGGCCCGCGTACGGGCGAAAAGCTCGGCCGCGATCCTGAGCACGGCCCGCTCGTCGTAGCGGGCGCTGCGGGCCTCGTAGGCCTCGACCTGTTCGGAAAGCGCGCCGAGGACGAGAAGGATCTGCGCCGCGCCGCAGTCACTCGCATGCCGGAGGGCCGCTGCCAGCGGCTGCTCGTAGGCGGCGGGTCCTGCGACGATACCGGCCTCGACGAGACGGGTGATGACGGCATCGCACGCCGCGCGCAGCCTCTCCCGATCCCCGCCGTCTGCGGCAGCATCGCCGCCGCCCAGGGTCGTTTCCCTGCCGCCAGCCGCTGCGTGAAAGCCGCGGATGGCCAGGGCGACATGCGCGCAATGCTGTCCCTGGGCGCAGTCGCAGCGGGCATAGGACAGGTCGCCGGGCACGAGGAAGCGCACGCTTGCCATCGGGAGATGCGCCGTGGGGGTCTGCCCGTAGTCGAGACGGATCGTATGGCGCGATGCCAGAAGACGGATGAGTTCCGCCCGTGTCGATGGTGCGAGCGTCGCCTCGAAGACCTCTGGATCGAGCGACGCCGGGCTCCAGGCCTCCCTGTCCGGCGTGGTGTCGCCTGACGCCTCTGCCCTTTCCGCCCGATAGGCGACCGCCAGCATGATGCGGTGGCGGCAGACACCGGAGGAGGGGCAGGTGCAGCTTGCATCGGCAAGGCCCTGGCTCGGGGCAAGGCGGGTCAGCGTGCCGTCGGCAAAACGGGCTTCGATCACCCCCGCTGCCGTTTCCGCGATCGCCGGGCCGGTGCCGGCCGCCAGTTCGCGGACTGCCCGCTTGACAAGCCCCGCATTGGAAAGCTGAATCAATCCTTCGTCGGTCAGCGCGATGAGATCAGGCCGCGCCATCGCCTAGCGCCCGATCTTTTCGGCGAGCCAGCCGGCAAGCTCGCCCGGCGTCATGGCTCCGATGTCCGCGCCGGCGGCGAGGAGTCGGCGCGCCATGTCCCGGTCATAGGCGGGCGCCGCGTCCGAATCGAGCGCGGCAAGGCCCAGCACCAGCGTGCGCTGGGCGGTGAGCGCGGCCACGCGCTGCTCCAGCATGGCCTCGCTTGCCCCCTCGAAGAAATCCGAGATGAGCACGACGATCGCCCGTTCGGGCTGTTCGATGAGGCTTGCCGCATAGGCGACGGCGCCCTGGATGTCGGTGCCGCCGCCGAGCTGCACCTTCATCAGAAGCTCGCATGGATCGTCAACGTCCCGCGTCAGGTCGATGACATTGGTGTCGAAGGCGACGAGGTGCGTGCGCACGCCCGGCAGGCCCCAGAGGCAGGCGGCCGTCACCGCCGAGTGAATGACGGAATCCAGCATCGAGCCGCTCTGGTCGACAAGCAGAATGATCTGCCATGTCTTCATGTGCCGCTGGTTGCGCGCGAAGAAATGCAGCTTCTCGACGGTCAGCCGGCGCGTCTTCGGATCGTAGTGCTTGAGGTTGTCCTTCAGCACGCGCCGGAAATCGAGGTCGCTGGCGATGCGGAAGCGGCTGTGGCGCCGCCGGTCGATCACGCCGGAAAAGGCGAGCGCCAATTCGCGGCTGAGCTTTTCCATCAGCTGGCGCACGACCTCCTGCACCAGCTTGCGGGCGAGCACGAGGATATCGGGCGACATCAGGTGCTTGGTGCGCAGCACCGCCTTCAGCAGCGTCTCGTTCGGCTCGGCGCGTGCCAGAACCTCGGGATTCGTCACGACGTCGTCGATGGCGTAACGCTCGATGGCGTCGCGTTCCAGCCGCTCGATGGTTTCCTTCGGGAAAAGCCGGTGAATGTCGTTGATCCATTGCGGCGTGGTGAGCGCGGACGGTCCCCGGCCGCCCTGGCGCGCGATGTTGCGGGTGCCGTCTTCCTCCTCACGGCCGTAAAGCCAGTCGAGCGCGGCATCCATGGTGATCGCCTCGCCCGAAAGGCTGCAGCCGGCAGAACGGCACGCTCCATCCGCCGCCTCGCCGAGGACGAGGCGCCAGCGCGTCAAGGCGTCGAGGGCAGGGCGTGTCATTTCACCGCCGTTTCCGCCAGAAGCGCGAGCCCGCGCAGCATCTCGCTCGCCGTTACAGGATCGAGGTCGCCGAACGTGCGCGTGGCGCCTTTCTTGCCATAGAGCGATTCCAGCGAAAGTTTTCCGAGAGTCTGGTGCTTGTCCTCCAGGTCCGCCGCGCCGGCGAAAAGGCCGTCGCCGAAATAGAAAATGGCGTCCTTCGTCGTGCCGTCGGCAAAGCGCACGGGCCGCTCCAGCCACCAGATGCAGCCGCTGTCCTGCGGTGCGCCGAGCTGCCAGCCGCGGGCCGCCATGCCGCGGATGCGGGCGGATTCCACCTTGAGGTTTTCGAAGCGGCCGATCTCGTGGGCGGACTTCTCGGCCTCGTCCAGCATATGGATTTCGCGGCCGAGCTGCGGAAAGGGCTGCGAGATCTCATAGTCGCCGAAGAGCGCGCCCCAGGCGTCGAGCCCGCCTTCCGGCAGGTGCAGCGGGTGGACAAGCCCGATGGCTCCCGGCGCGTCGACGGAAAAATCGAGGTCGAGCGTGTCGTCCGCCGCATCCGTCACGGACAGGTCGTCCGAGACACGGAAGATCGTCGTCGGCGTGGTGCGCGGATCACGGTCGTCATAAACGCCCCAGACGAGGCGCTGGGCAAGGTGGCGGATCAGCGGATGGCTGGCGAAGAAGGTCCAGAACACCGCGGGCGCCACGCGCCTCGACGTGGAGAGCATGTTTTCCAGCCGCGCGATCTGCAGGCTGGCCACGGCGCGCGCATCCTTCTTCAGCGCAGACCATTTCTTCACCGCGGCGGCAGAACGTTCGGCATCGTCCGACCTCAGCGGTTTCGGCAGGTCCTTGAGCCGCTTGCCGGTCTCGTCCTTCACCCAGGGCTTCAGGAATTCGTCGAAGCCGACGCGGAAACGGCGTGGCCCGAAATCGAGCTCCAGGCCGCCGCGCTCATCGAGGTCGAGGTCGGGTGCGAGCCGGTCGGCCAGCTCTTCCGGCGTCAGGTCGCGCGCCTCGGCAAGGGCGGCGATCTTCTCGCGCGCCCGCTCCTGAAGGCCCTTGAACTTCAGCTTCTCGGCGATGCCGTTGAGGTTCATCAACGCGACGTCCGTGCCGATATCGGCAAGCACGTCGAGCCCGGTCACCGCGCGCTGGTGGGCGGATTCGCCCGGCCATTTCCGGATCAGCCGCGTCAGCTGGCGGGCACATTCGTCATCACCCAGCCACCCGATGGCGCGGAGCGCCCAGCCGTCCTTGCCCGGTGCGCCCTCGGCCAGCCAGGCGGAGAACAGGTCCCACGAGAAGCGGGCAAGGCTGTCGGCCGTTGCCGCCTCCTTCGTGACGTCGATGCCGGCATAGATGGCCTCGGGCGTCGAAAAGGAGATCATCTCGGCAAGTGCCGTCATCGCCTCGTCCGCCAGCGCGCCACCGTCCTTCAGGACGGGCCGCGTCAGGCTGGCGGGCTTGAACCACGCAGGCAGTTTGCCGATCCGTGCCGGATACCGGCCGAGCGGATCGCGGTCGAGCACTTCCGCGAGCGCCTCGTGCACATCGGGAGACTGCGCCTCATAGGCCCGGGCGATCGTCTCAATCTCGGTGCGCGCCTCCGTGCCATCGGCGGCCAGCCAGCGCAGCGTGTGCTCGGCGGCATCGCGCGCCGCACCCTTCCTGCCGACCGCATCGGGGATGAGCCGGGTGATGGCGGTCGGGCGATGGTTCCGCAGCCACTGCATCGCGGGAAGCCGCGCCTTCTTGAGCTTGAGGAGGGCGCGGGCGGCCAGCGGGGCGATCTCCGCCGCATCGGTGTCCCGCACCTTGTCGAGCATGCCGACCGGGTCGTTTTCGACCTGCCTGAGGAGGCCCGGCAGGGCCCTTTCCCCGAAGCGCTCCATCATGCGCGGATAGATATCGCCCATGAAATAGCTGGCCACAGCGCCGGGGCAGCCCCAAAGCGTCAGCGCAAGCCCGTCGGGCTGGCATTCGAGGCCGTCGAGAAGCGTATTCCAGCCGCTCGCGTTGAGCCCGTAGGAGCGGGCATGGATGATTTCGTTCACGCGCTGCGAGACGAAGCCGAGGACCTTTTCCTCGTCGTCGCCCCGCTGGGGCAGGTTCGTCGCGCGCGGGACGTTGTACCAGGCGGGAAGCGCTTTCGATTCGAATTCGCGGATCGCCTCGATCAACTTTTCGGTCGTCTTGACGGTATGGACGCGGGACAGGCGCCACCTGTTGTCCTCGGGCAGCGGACCTTCGCGATGATAGCGGAATGGCGTGGCGATCGGCGCGAGGTCGAGCACCCTGTCCTCGCTCTTGACGGCCTTCTTGCGCCAGGGCGGGTCGCGCAGGACCATCGGCACCTTCTCGGGTGGGGCGAGGGGAACGTTGCCGGCTTCGAGCAGCTTTTCGAGCTGTGCGAGCGGGCGCCCCCCGCCGGCCCATGCCCGCAGGGTTCCGGCGGGATATTGCTTGACGAGGTCCATGACGCGGGCGCGCACCACCGGCTCGTTCCGCCCGCCGGCGAGGACTGCCAGATGCTGGCGCAAGCCGAGCGCCGGATTGGCGGCCATGGCCTCGTCGAGGGCGGCGCGGATCCATTTTTCATGCAGGTACGGCAGGAGCTGCGCCAGCGCGTTGTCTTCGCCGGTTGCCAGGATGACGCGGGCGAGCTGCGTTCGCTGGGCGTCGTAGCCGTAGTGGAGCAGCCAGTCGAGGAGGGGAACGGCGGGCTCGCCATGATGGCGCGCATTGGCGATGACGCTGGCCGCGATATCGGCGAGCGGGACGTCGAAATAGCCGTAATACATGAAGTAGGATCGTCGCGTGCGCCACTTTCCCGTGGTGGCGGCCGGCGCATCGACGAGCAGCGGCACCATCGGGAGCGAGGCTCCGATATCCTGGCCGGCGGCGGCCGCCTCGTGGATGACGGCAAGCGGCTTGAGGTCGTGCTCGACCGGCCGGTCATCGGCCAGGATGAAGGAATAGGCGGCTTTGCGTGGCCAGTCCTGTTCGGCATGGTAGGCCGGCGTCAGGAGGCCGATCGCCCGCTCGTAGTCCTCCTGCGGCAGGCTCGTCAGCACATCGCGCAAGGCAAGGTCGAACGGTTTGCTCCAGGACGAGGAATCATAAGCGCGGTGCTTGTCATGGTTGACGCCGATGAAGGGCGCTGCCGCCTCGATCACCCGCTCCACGCCGCCGGTCGCGGACAGCCAGAACAGGAAGGCGCGCAGGCAGTAAATGCCTGCCGGCCGCCCCTCTTCGCCGTCCTTGTGCATGACCAGGCCGCCACTCGCAAGCAGGATGCGTGCGATCCACTTCTGTGCCTCGGCGGCGTCCGGGGCGGCCGGTGCCTTGCCGGTGAGCGTGGTTTTCAACCAGCCGGAGACGGACCCCTTCGGGCCGGTCTCGCCGATATTCTCCTCCAGCCAGGCGAAGGCGTCGCTGCCTTCCTTCTTTACGGCCGGCTTGATGCTGCGCAGGTCCGCAAGGAGATGCGCCCAGGCGCTCGCCGCGTCGAGAGAGCCGTGCGGGCGCGAGCGGGTGGCGAGGGGTTTGCCGATCAGGGCATCGAGCTGTGCCTCGTCCGGACGGAATTCGGGGGATGCGTCCTGCGGCACGTCATCGCCGGACACCGTGGCGGCCGATGCTTCGTCCTCTGCTGCGGCTGGCGCGGGTTCCCGCGCCATTTCCGGCCGTACCCCGGCCTCCTGCGGCTTTGGCGGCGCGGATGCGGCAGGAGCGGCCGCGCCATTCATCGCCGGCACATAGCCCTTGCCGGTCTTTTCCTTGACGAGCTTCTTCTTTTCCTTCTCGGCGTCCTCGGCGCTGTCGAAATCCTTCTCCTTCGTCTGGCCCTGCGTGCCGATCCGCCCGAACCGCACCGTCAGCCGGTTTCCTTCGACGGCGGCTTCCCAGAACTTGGACGATTTTCCTTCGACGAGTTCATAGCGTTCCATGCGGTCCTTCCTCATCTTCCATCAAACCAGCCCGGCATCGGCAAGGCGCCGGGCGACGATTGCTTCGAGCGCCAGCGCTGCCGCCTGATCGGCGACATCCGCCGGCTGGCGCATCCATTCGAGCGCCCGGATTTCGGCCTGCGCCTCGCCTATCCCCGCCGCGCGCAGGATGACGCGCGACAACCGTTCCCGCTCGCGCGGCGGGAAGAAGGCAAAGGCTTGCCGCAGCGCCGGGAGCGCGATCAGGAACGCGTCGTCCGGCCAGTCGTCGACGAGCGTGCGCACGGCATCGATCAACGCGTTGTCGGCTGCGATCTCTTCCCGCGCCAGCGCGAAAAGCCCGGAGAGGAAGTCGCCGAGCTGATCGGGCCGGCTGAAGCGGCGCATGTGCCCGGCAATGTCGTGGCCGCTGCTTTCACCGCAGGCGACGAGCGTGCCGAGCGCCGCGCCAGCCACGGCCGGGGCGGTCTGCGCATTCGCGAGGCAGCGGCCGAGCATGGCCAGAAAGGCGCCGCGTTCGATGGCTAGGTCGGGACCGTCGCGCAGCATGTCGCGGCAGGCAACGAATGCCGGGATGGCGCGCAGGCCTTCCTCGTCGTTCCGGATTGCTTCGGCGGCCTGCAGGACGCGGCTAAAGGCCGTTTCGCAGAGTTCGCCCAGCGCCCGGTGCGCCGCCGCACCGAAAATCTCGCCGAAGCGGTAGAGGCCCATGGCCATGCGGCCCGCTGCGCCGACGGCGCCCATGTCGTGCGAAAGCCCGATGCCGTGTGCGAGCTGCGCCGTCAGGTCGTTTTCAAGGGCCAGCAGGCCGGCGAACAGCGCATCGGCAAGGCAGGCCGAAAGTGCCTTGAGGTCGCTTCGCGCCTCCGCCGCCCGGTCCGCCAGCAGGGCGGTCGCGGCCATCGGCAGCGTGCCGCCCCAGCGGGAGGCCTCGATCAGCATGCCCTCCGCATCACGGTGCCGTATCAACCGGAAGCTTTCCTGCGGTGCGGCGGGGCGGGGCGCCGATGGTCCTTCGAGCCGCTCAAGGCCGGGCATGCCGAGGACGCGCAAGGCGTTGAGGATATGGGCCTGCTCCCTGTCGGCCGGCACGCGCCATTCCAGCTCGATCCGCCGCGCGCTGTGCCCGGGCGTGAGCCCGGCATGCTCAAGCCTCTCCTCGATATCGATGACCAGCGGTGGCCGGCGCGCGCCAGGCGCCAGCCGCCCCTGCCGTTCGCCCGTCAGCGCCTTCAGCATGGCGACGAGCGCGGGATGGGTGCCGGCCCGGACGGCACCCTCGCGGGTCCAGGCGGCGGGCTGGTCGAGCCCGTCCTTCACCAGCGTCGCGAGGGCGGCGTCGAGCAGATCCGTGCGCAATACCGTGCGGTGGCCGCGCGTAAGCGCGAGCGCCTGTCCATGGGCGTGCCATGCAACACGGTCGGCCGTGGAGACGACCTGCCCGGCTGCGCGCATCGCCTGTGCGATTGCATTTTCAGCCCAGTTTGCCGCCGCTTCCAGCCCGCGTGCATGAACCTGTTCGTAATAGGCAGGGGAGGGCATGCCGGAGGCATAGCCGGTGAAGCGGTCGAGCCGGCGATAGTCGTAGGGCACGAGGTAGCTGCCGGCGTGCTCGTCGTCGGCGGGAGCGGGCACGTCGGGCCGCGCCCCGTCCGCCGCCCGCGCCAGCCGCCGGATCGCTTCGGCATGCCAGCCGCCGCAAACCAGGACGACCTTGCGGCTTCCGGCCTCCCGCAGGGCCCAGGCGGCATGGCGCGCCATGAACTGCTCGCGCGCGTTTTCGAGCGGATCCTCGTCCCCGCCTGGCCGCAGCAGGTCGAAATAGCGCTCGAGGCGATGGTCCAGTTCGTCCGGCGGCGCCTGTTCGGCCAGCGTATCCCAGACCGCATCGCGGCCATCCTCGCCGAGCGCACGGGCGATGGCCGCCTCGGCGGCAGCGGCGTGCCGACCGTGCGGATCGGCATAGCGGTTTGTCCGCGCGCCAAAATCGGGGTGCCATGCCGGAAGGTCGCAGAAGAGCGGCGTCGCGCCCGCCTCCCACGCCGCCTGCAGGGCCTGCCATTCCGGCGAATAGGCGCAGAAGGGCGAATAGGAGGCGAAGCTGCGGTGCCGCGTCGCATGATAGCTGAAGATGGCGAGCGGAAGCTGATGGTCGAGCCTCAGGTCGCCAAGATGCGGGTTGAAATCCGCCGGTCCCTCGATCAGCACGAAAGCCGGACGGTGCCGCTTGACGGCGCGACGCACCAGATGGGCGCAGGCCGGCGAATGGTGGCGTACGCCGATGACGACGAGCCTTTCGTCCGCAGCCGCCGGCTGGCGCTCAGGGCGTGAGAAGATGCCGAGCCGCATAGAATGCCTTCCAGGCTTCGCCGGACCGCTTCGCCGCCTTCTGCTCCAGATAGCGCCGGAGCTTTGCCAGATCGTCCGCATTGTCCTTGGCAGCGGTGCCGGCAAGGCATTCGACGATGTCTTCCGGCCGCCCCCGGTCGCCGCGCATGTAGTGGCCGCGCACGCCGACCGCATGGGCGACGCTGACCGCTTCGGCGGTGCTCATCACCGAACTCAGCCGTTCCACGCCGCCTTCCGCCGAAAGGCCGTCGCGCAGGTCGCGAAAGCAGGTGACAAGCACCTCCAGCACGTCGTCGTCGGGTGCGGCCGGCACGCCGGAACGGGCTAGCAGCTTCGCCGCCTCGCGCCTGACCAGCGCCAGCTCCTCG
The DNA here is from genome assembly GCF_963942435.1 of Shinella sp. WSD5-1. Classification (GTDB taxonomy): domain Bacteria; phylum Pseudomonadota; class Alphaproteobacteria; order Rhizobiales; family Rhizobiaceae; genus Shinella; species Shinella yambaruensis. Next base: position 942 of record NZ_OZ012596.1, on the reverse strand, counting down.
TCGGCATCGCGGATGGGAAAGACCGTCTCGAAATTGAAGCGCCGCTTGAGCGCCGCCGACATTTCGTTGACGCCGCGGTCGCGGGTGTTGGCGGTGGCAATGACGTTGAAGCCGTCGCGGGCGAAGACCATGCCGTCCTCGCCGGGCAGTTCCGGCACGGCCATGACCCTGTCGGACAGGATCGACAGCAGGCAATCCTGCACTTCCAGCGGGCAGCGCGTGATTTCCTCGAAACGCACGATCTTGCCGTCCGACATGCCGTGGTAGAGAGGCGCGGGGACGAGCGCGCGCCGGGTCGGCCCTTCCGCGACGAGCAGCGCATAGTTCCAGCCGTACTTGATCTGATCCTCGTTCAGCGACGCACCGCCCTGGATGGTGAGCGTCGAATCCCCGCTTATGGCGGCTGCGAGCAATTCGGAAAGCAGGCTCTTGGCCGTGCCCGGCTCGCCGATGAGGATCAGCGCACGGGACGTCGCGAGCGTGACCATGGCGCGCTCGATGAGGGAGGGGGACACAACGAGCTTTGCGCTCGCTCCGTCACCGCCGAGAACAAAGGCCTTGACCGCCCTCAGGGACAGTGCCCAGCCAGGCGGCCGGGGGTCCCTGTCGCTGCGGCGCAGGGCTTCCAGTTCTTCTCGATAGGCGATTTCGGCAGGGGGGCGCTGAACGGCGGCGGTCGGGTGGGGCATGCGGCGGGACGGTCCTGTTCTGGCGGGTTGCGTCGAAACGGGATCAAATTCCTTGGCCGCCTGGAAGAGCGGCCAAGGGCAACATATTGCTCCGGGGTTACGTTTCAAGGTCCGGCTTTCTTCGGCCGTGGCTTGAAATAAATGCCCGCGTTCCTTCTCGGGAAAGGGCCTGCCGCCGGGCCGGTGGCATCCATGGGAGGATTTCAAGCCGCGACCCTTGTCCGGCGGGAAGCCACGAGCAGTACATGCACCG